>CBFGQF010000122.1:0-5978 GCA_965650865.1 uncultured Alphaproteobacteria bacterium
GCCTTGCCGGGGGCTTTACTGCGGAAACTGAGAAAGACATTGAAGTAGGTTGACAGGTAATGCGCAATCACAATGAAGCCAAAACTTTCAAAGCCAACGGGCCTGTTGCCGGTATATTCTAGCATGACATAGGCGATATAAAGCAGCACCATGACGGGAAAGAAGGCGTCTATCGTCATATCTTTTCGCGCCTGATAGTAGGAATAGCAGGCGATAATCACGAGAATGTTCAGGAACAATATAAGAAGCGGAATATCAATAAAAACGCCCCACATCTGCACGGAGAGCCATGCGCAAAGAAGGGTCATTACGGCAATGGTCATCAAGAAATAGGGCAGGGTGAAGAGCCTTTTGAAATGCCTGATTTCTCCACTAAAGACATGCACGATCAGGAATGCCGAAGCGAAGAGGGTAAATGGCTTTGGAAACGCGTGGGCAATTTCAAAGAGCAAATAGAACGCCACGAGGTATATTAGAAATTTGGGTGCGGTAATCCGCCCAGACTTATACTGATAAAGGGCTGTCATCATGAAATGGGCATGCCCCAAGATCAGATAAGCGTCCGCAACGCCTTTGGGTGATAAAAACAGGATAAACAAGATGGCAATGCCATACGAAAAAGATTTTTCTTTATAGAAAGCCTTGTTTTCCGGAGCTGTAAGAACAGACGCGCTCATGCCAATTGTTATGTCAATCCTTTATTGGCTTTCTATCTGCTCTTGTGCCTGAGCCAGAAAATGGGCAAGACGTTCATCAAGTGTCACATCGGCAATCTCCATGCCTTTTTCGGCGAGGGCTGCCTTAACCGTGCGCTTTACATCGTCAAAGCCCGGCTCATCAAGGTTGGAAGATACGACCGATCCGGCGAAGACAGTGGCTTCATCGGCGCTGAGGCCCATTTGTTCAGCTACCCACAGGCCGAACAGCTTGCAGGTTCTTGCCTCGATCTTGAACAATTTCTCCTGATCGTGGGCATATTTGCTTTCAAAGGCTTTCTGGCGATCGTCCAAGTTGGTCATAATTCATCCTTACTTTGCTGTTTGTAACCTGATCAAACTACTATCATTTGAAATCCCTGAAATCCATTGTTATATGAAGGTCTGAAACATTAAGGAAAGCCTGAAAATGAACATCTTTTCCCGCCGCAAAATGCTTTATGAAGGCAAGGCCAAAATCATTTATGAGGGCACTGAGCCGGGAACCTATATCCAGTATTTCAAGGATGACGCAACGGCCGGAAATGGCGCGAAAAAGGATATTCTGGCAGGGAAGGGTGTTCTGAACAACCGCATCTCCGCCCATATCATGACCAAACTGGAAGGGATCGGTGTTCCGACCCATTTCCTGAAATCCCTGAACATGCGCGAACAGTTGGTCCGTCAGGTGGAAATTATCCCTCTGGAAGTCGTTGTCCGCAACATTGCGGCTGGCTCTTTGGCCAAACGCCTTGGTATCAAGGAAGGCACCTATCTGCCGAACCCGATCATTGAATTCTTTTACAAGAAAGATGAACTCAATGACCCGATGGTGACGGAACAACATATTGTCACCTTCGGCTGGGCGGACCCATACGAGTTGGAAGAAATCATCGGTCAGTCTTACCGCGTCAATGACTACCTGAATGGCCTCTTCGCCGGCATCGGTTTGAAACTTGTCGATTTCAAACTGGAATTCGGCCGCCTATGGGGTGAATATGACGAACTTTACATCATTCTCGCCGATGAAATTTCACCGGATAATTGCCGCCTGTGGGATGCGAATACGAATGAGAAGCTCGACAAGGACCGTTTCCGTCAGGATATGGGCAATGTTGTCGAAAGCTATCAGGAAATTGCAAAACGGCTTGGTTTGATCCCTGAAGCGGGGATTATCGATGGTTCGGGGATCAATGAGAAGCTGGCGGAAAGCCTTAGCGAAATTGATAACGAGCTTGCGCGTGAACGCCGCCTCCGCGCGATCAACAAAGGTTCGCCCAAACCAAGAAACTAAGAAATTTTAAGGGTACCGTAAGGGCGGCGCGTTTTACCTGCGGCAATATCGAGCGCTTGATCGAAGGGAACGTAATCGCGTTCACGAAGATCATGGGCTTGGTCAATAATGGATTCGATATATGTATGGTTAAATGCGGGGCCTAATTTACGGCGGACGGCGCGTTCTTCCATCAAATCTTCATTCTGCGAAACCATTATACTTTCCTTGAAAATTAACTGAGAAATTGTTCCTTCAAAATCCGTTCTTCCAGATGATGGTCGGGATCGAAGAGGAGCGTGCGTGATTGCGATGTCGATTGATGAATATCGATAGACACCACATCGCGGAATTCTGCAGAGTCCGCCGTTGCACTGACTGCGCGTTTTTCAGGGTCCAGAACATCGATGTGAACATGGCGCTCACAAGGGATAAGCGCGCCGCGCCAACGGCGCGGGCGGAACGCACTGATCGGCGTTAGCGCCAGCACGTTTGATGACAGCGGCAAAATGGGGCCATGCGCGGAAAGGTTATAGGCGGTGCTGCCCGCCGGTGTTGCCAGAAGGATTCCATCGCAAACCAGTTCCGGAATACGCTCCACACCATCGACGGAAATTCTCAATTGCGCGGCCTGCCGTGTTTCGCGCAGCAATGCCACTTCATTGAATGCAATTGCTTCATGGTTTTGGCCATGCTTGTCGGTCGCGGTCATTTTCAAAGGGTGGATTTTAACCGCGCTGGCCTTTTTAATGCGTTCCGCCAGATCACCTTCACGGAATGGATTCATCAAAAATCCAACACTGCCAAAATTCATGCCGAAAACGGGTTTCGTTCCATCGCTGTTGAGGTGAAGGGCCTCCAGCATCGTGCCATCGCCGCCGAGCACAACCATCGCATCGCATTCCGTCCACGGGGCCTGCCCATGTACAGCGCTCAGGCGGTCAAACGCCAGGCGGGCCTTGTCTGTTTTGGCGGCGTGGAAATGGATTTTCATACGTGGCTATGCCTGTTCCTGTTTCGGGCGTTTGTGTTCGTTCTGACGGCCCCATTCGTCGGGTTGCTCCAAAAAGAACTCAACCGATTTCAATTGCTCTTCGGTGAAGTAATTATCCTTGCGCGCAACCTTCAACACATCGGCCCATGTGGTCAGGGCGTGAAGCGTCAGGCCCCAATCGGCCATGTTCTGATAGCTCTGCGCGAAGTTGCCGTAATGGAAAACGACAAAAGCGTGTTCAACCACCGCACCGGCATTGCGCAGTGCATCGACGAAAACTTTTTTTGATCCGCCATCGGTTTGCAAATCTTCGATCAGCGCGACTTTCGTTCCGTCTTTTTCAAGGCAGCCTTCGATCTGCGCCATTTTGCCAAAGCCCTTCGGTTTCTTGCGGACATAGAGCATGGGCTTGTTCAGGCGTTCTGCAATGAACGCGGCGTAGGGGATGCCCGCCGTTTCTCCGCCCGCAACCATGTCGATGTCGAGATTGCGCAGCATGTCGGCCGCCATATCCATCAGGATCGCGCGTTCGGTCGGGAAGGAAATCAGGCGGCGCATATCGGAATAAACAGGCGAGAGGCGGCCCGATGTGAAAACGAATGGTTGCTCGGGATTGAAGAGAATAGATTTCGTGTCGAGCAGGATTTTTGCCGAAATTTCGGCGATGTTTTGTTCGTGCATTGCTTTTTCCTTGGATTATCAGGGCGATATTCCCAAAACCTGCAGCTTTGCGCAAGTGAAAAGGGTTTTTATTGGCTTACCCATAAAACCCGTGCGATCCATGTGACATCGTTGGCAGGGATCGTGCGGTCCGCGTGGGCGGGGTTGAGGGATTTCAGCTCTATCTTGCTCGCCGTTTTGCGGACCAGTTCTTTGGCCATCACCTCGCCCTTGTTCGTGCGGACGATGACGCGGTCACCCTTGCGCGGCGTGGCGGAAGGGGAAACGATCAGGATATCGCCTTCGCGGTAAAGCGGTTCCATGGAATCGCCGGAAATTTCAAGCGCATAAGCGCCGGCTGTATCAAATGCGTCGCTTTCCGGGAAACGCACTTCATCCCACGAATCTCCGGCGGGATAGCCATCTTCATCGAAATAGCCCTTGGCGCCTGCCTGCGCGAAACCGATAAGAGGGATGACGCCGCGGTTTAGGGAATTTGCGCCGAGTTCGTTGTCGCCATCGACGAGGGAAAGAAAGTCCGACATGGTCGCGCCGGTGGCTGCGAGAATGTAGGAGATGCTTTCGGTCGACGGCCAGCGCGGTTTGCCTTCCGGGTTGAAGCGTTTGCTTTTGTTGAAAGAGGTGGGGTCCAGGCCTGCCTGCTTGGCAAGGCCCGAAGGACTATAACCGAACGTTGCGGCGAGCCGGTCGATCGCGGCCCAGATATTCTCGTGTGTCAGCATGGATGTATAAGCCCTTCAAATCCCTATGTTCGCATCAAACGGCGGCTAGACCGTTGATATAGGTTATTATTCCTACCATTGTAAGTAAATAGGAAAATATTCACAAAAACTTCTTGACTTCACGTTTTGTTCCTGTCATGAATAGGAACATAAAGAGAACACTCTTGTCAAGACCACCTCTTCAATCAAGCAACCAAAAAACAAAGAAAAAGCCCCAAATGACTGATAAACCGAAATTTTATATGCATAAGAGAGTGTCTGATCTTGAGTTTACCGCCTTTGACAACGCGGAAGAGGCCTGGTTCTGGTTCATTCTCGCCCAAGATGCCCGCAATGATGGCGCGCGCACGGCCAGCGGCAAGTCCGTGATGGTTCGTCCGTGCGAACCTGCCGATATCCTGAACTGTGTAGATCGCCTATACCGCACTCGCCGCCTGACCATGGACCATGTTCTTGTGCTGCGCCACTACGGCAAGCGGCAGATGGCCCCCGATCCGCGCCGGATTAAGGAGGTGCGCGCCTTCACCCTCTGGAAGGAGGCATTGGAGCGGCTGGAACCAGTTTTGGCCCGCAAGGGAATCATTCGGCCCAAGCTGACGTTGGCATCACGGCCGGGGCGTTACTGGGCACATTCGGCAATTATTTATGAAGGAGGACTAGGAGCATGAGCGGATTAATTTCATCGATGACGAACCAGAAGGCGTGGGTCGTGTTCAGCGGCCAGACGGAGATTTCGTGGCTGCGGTTTTTAAAACCGGGCTTCCGTCATTGCTATGTTCTTTTGAATGACGGCGAACGCTGGACCAGTTTTGACCCGCTATCCCATGTCATTGAAATTTCAACGCATCACCATGTGCCGGTGGATTTCGATTTGCCGGCATGGCTGGAAGGGCGTGGCAACAAGGTTGTTCCGGCCTACCTTCGCCGCGATCTCACCAAACCCGCGCCTTTTATGCTGTTTACCTGTGTCGAGGCGGTCAAGCGCGTGCTGGGCATCCACGCCCGCAAGGTGGTGACACCATGGCAGCTTTATAACTATTTAAAACCGAAAGGACATCCCGAATGGGCAACATAACCAACAAACCGAAGGCGCCTGCGCCGCAGGTCGTCTATGTGCCGCAGACGACTTACGAACCTACGCCATCCAATAATTCCGGCAGCGATGATAATTCCGTGCCGACACCCGCACAGCAACGGGAAAAATCCTTGCTGTCCCGCAACCGCTCCCGCCTTGGCACCGTATTGACGGGTTTCCGCGGGCTTCTGGCTCCGCTCGTGAATGACAATAGCGGCCAGAGAAAAACTCTGCTCGGAGAATAACGAACATGACCAGTTACGCCGTTTACCCGCCTGTGGATGCGCAGGCGAAAGACCACTCGCATCTTATCCGCCGCTATGAACAGGCGAAGGACCGCCGCAGCCTGTGGGAGTCCACATGGCAGGAATGTTATGATTATGCGCTGCCACAGCGTGGTGATTTCATGAAAACATCGCAGCCGGGCCGCATACAAACGGGCCAGCTTTATGACGGCACCGCGATGGATGCGATTGAACAACTCTCCGCGAGCCTGCTCGGGCATTTAACACCGCCATGGACGGGATGGTTTGGATTC
>CBFGQF010000123.1:0-5976 GCA_965650865.1 uncultured Alphaproteobacteria bacterium
ACCGGAGAATCGTTTACAAGAAGGGCTTGTTTTCTGTTGAAGTGGAAGAAATTGAACTCGGTGATGTAAGGGGCGAAGTGGTCAATCACGGGTTTTTTGGATGGATGCTGGGTTATGGGCGCATTCATCTCGATTGTCGATATGTAGGTGATGTTGAACTGCCAGCCATACGCAAGCCCTATCGGTTTTTACAGATAATGCATCAGGCGAAACTGGATAATGAATCCCATGCGGCCGATAACGGCCGGTCCGTAAACCCCGCTTATTTAAATCCTTAGGGCGCGAGGCGGTTTTACACCGTCATGATGATTGCGTATGTTTCTTCATCAAATCCCAGATAGATTGCATCGTCATGCAGGAGAAGGGGGCGTTTGATAATGGATGGATTTTCAAGTGCTACGCTTAGGGCCTTGTAGTCATTCATGGCCGACTTAATGTCATCGGGCAGCACGCGCCATGTCGTTCCTTTGCGGTTGACGACGTTTTCCCAGCCATGCTGGTCGATCGCTTTTTTCACTATCTCCTGGTTGGCGCCTTCTTTTTTATAGTCGTGAAATTCATAGGCGATTTTGTGCGCATCAAGCCAGGCAAAGGCTTTCTTCATCGTGTCACAATTTTTGATGCCATAGATATGAACGTTCATTCGCTGTCTCTTTCCTCACAAATAAAAAACCGCGCAGGCACCGTATGGCATCTGCGCGGTTTTGTAAATTACAGGTGAGCCTAGAAGTCCCAGTCTTCATCCTCGGTGGCGACCGCCTTACCGATGACGTAGGAGGAGCCAGAGCCGGAGAAGAAGTCATGGTTCTCATCCGCGTTCGGCGACAGGGCCGAGAGGATGGACGCGCTGACATTCGTCGTGTCCGCCGGGAACATTGGATCAAACCCGAGGTTCATCATCGCCTTGTTGGCGTTGTAATGCAGGAACTTCTTCACATCTTCGGTCAGGCCGATCGAATCATAGAGGGATTCGGTATACCGGACTTCGTTCTCGTAAAGGTCGAACAGGAACGATACGGCAAAATCCTTGATCTCCATCTGTTCCATCGGTGTCAGGGCTTCGAAACCACGCTGGAATTTGTACCCGATGTAATAACCATGCACGGCTTCGTCGCGGATGATCAGGCGGATCAGGTCTGCCGTGTTGGTCAGCTTTGCGCGGCTCGACCAATACATCGGCAGGTAGAATCCCGAATAGAACAGGAAGCTTTCCAGGAACACACTGGCGATCTTGCGGCGCAGCGGGTCGTTCGATCCGTATTTGTCGAGGATGAGGCGGGATTTCAGTTGCAGCGCCTCGTTCTCCTCGCTCCATTTATAGGCATCATCGACATCGCGCATGGAGCACAATGTGGAGAAAATGGAGGAATAGGAACGTGCATGCACGGCTTCCATAAAGGAAATGTTGCTAAGCACGGCCTCTTCATGCGGGGTGATCGCATCGGGCATCAGCATAGGCGCGCCCACCGTGTTCTGGATGGTGTCGAGCAGTGTCAAGCCCGTGAAAACACGAATGGTCAGTTGCTGCTCTGCATGCGTCAGCGAATTCCACGAAGGAATGTCGTTCGACAGCGGCACTTTCTCGGGGAGCCAGAAGTTTCCGGTCAGGCGGTTCCAAACCTCAAGGTCCTTGTCGTCCTCGATCCGGTTCCAGTTGACGGCCTTGACCGCGGCCAACGGCTTTGCCGGGGCGATCAAAGGTTTTCCGTCAAACAAGGTTTGCTCGTTCTTCATTACAGACTGCATGATACACATCCTTCTACTTCGGTTCCTTCCAGCGCCACTTGACGCAGGCGTATGTAGTAAATCGTTTTGATGCCTTTCTTCCACGCATAGATTTGCGCTTTGTTGATATCGCGCGTCGTCGCGGTATCGGGGAAGAACAGGGTAAGCGAGAGACCCTGATCGACGTGCTGCGTCGCCGCGGCATAGGTGTCGATGATTTTTTCTGGGCCCACCTGATAGGCGTCCTGATAATATTCCAGATTGTCGTTTGTCATGAACGGCGCCGGATAGTAAACGCGGCCGATCTTGCCTTCCTTACGGATTTCAACACGTGCCGCGATCGGGTGGATCGAGGATGTCGAGTTGTTGATATAGGAAATGGAACCTGTCGGCGGCACGGCCTGAAGGTTTCTGTTGTACAGGCCTTTTTCCATGACGTTCTTTTTCAGGGCGGCCCAGTCTTCCTGTGTCGGGATTTTGATGCCAGCATTGTCGAAGAGAACGCGCACTTTCTCTGTCAACGGCTTCCAGTCTTTCGATATGTATTTGTCGAAGAATTCGCCGCTGGCATATTTCGATTTCTCGAAACCCTTGAAGCTTTTGCCGTGTTCGATGGCAAGGTTGTTCGACGCGCGGATCGCATGATACGTCACAGCATAGAAATAGATGTTCGTGAAATCGATTCCTTCTTCCGAGCCATAGAAAATGCGCTCTCTCGCAAGGTACCCGTGCAGGTTCATCTGGCCCAGCCCAATCGCGTGCGATTCGGAATTGCCCTTGGCAATCGATGGTACGGACTGGATGTCGCTCATATCCGATACGGCGCTGAGGCCGCGGATCGCGGTTTCTACCGTCTTGCCGAAATCCGGAGAATCCATGGTAAGGGCGATGTTGAGGGAGCCGAGGTTACAGGAAATATCGCTGCCGAGGTGTTCATACCCCAGGTCTGGATGATACTTGCTTGCCTCGCTGACCTGCAGGATTTCCGAGCAGAGGTTGCTCATGATGATGCGGCCATCGACCGGGTTTGCCTTGTTCACTGTGTCTTCGAACATGATGTAGGGGTATCCGGATTCGAACTGGATCTCGGCCAGCGTCTTGAAGAATTCGCGGGCGTTGATTTTCTTTTTGCGGATTGCCGGGTTGTCGGCCATCTCGCGGTATTTTTCGCTGACTGAAATGTCAGAGAACGGTACGCCATATACTTTTTCGACATCGTAAGGCGAGAAGAGGTACATATCCTCGTCATTTTTAGCGAGTTCGAAGGTAATGTCCGGAATAACAACCCCGAGCGAGAGAGTCTTGATACGGATTTTTTCATCCGCGTTCTCGCGCTTGGTGTCGAGGAATTTCATGATGTCCGGATGGTGGGCGTGCAGGTACACGGCGCCCGCGCCTTGACGCGATCCCAGCTGGTTGGCATAGGAGAACGCATCTTCCATCAGTTTCATGATCGGAATAACGCCCGAAGACTGGCCTTCGATCTTTTTGATCGGTGCGCCGGATTCGCGGATGTTGGTCAGGGTGAAGGCCACGCCGCCGCCGCGTTTGGAAAGCTGCAGGGCGGAGTTGATGGAACGGCCGATCGATTCCATGTTGTCTTCGATGCGGAGCAGGAAGCAGGAAACGAGCTCGCCGCGCTGTTTCTTACCGGCATTGAGGAACGTCGGCGTTGCCGGTTGGAAACGCCCTGTGACGATTTCATCGACCAGATGGTTCGCAAGGTCTTCGTTGCCGCGGGCGAGCAGCAGGGCCACCATGACAACGCGGTCTTCATAGCGCTCCAGATAGCGTTTGCCGTCGAAGGTTTTCAGCGTATAGCTGGTGTAATATTTGAACGCACCCAGGAATGTCTGGAAACGGAACTTCGCCTTATAGGCGCGGTCGAACAGGGCGTGGATGAAGTCTTTGCTGTATTGATCCAGCACTTCTTTCTCGTAATAGCCTTCGGTGACAAGGTAATCGAGTTTTTCTTCCAGATTGTGGAAGAACACCGTGTTCTGGTTCACGTGCTGAAGGAAATACTGGCGAACCGCCTGCTTGTCCTTGTCGAACTGGATTTGCCCGTTCTCGTCATAGAGATTGAGCATCGCGTTAAGCGCGTGATAATCCATCTCGGTGTCGCGCGGTGCGATCTCTACTGTGCGCGGCTTCTCAGCGGCGGCTGCTGTTGTAGCGGGCATTCCCATAACTCTCTTACTCCATTTCTAACCATTTCAACATCGTCCGGTGTTCCCATTAGTTCGAACTTATAGAAACACGGGACGCCGCAACGTGCAGAAATCACGTTGCCGGCATAACCATAATATTGTCCGAAATTCCTGTTGCCCGCCGCGATTACGCCGCGAATATAGGCCCTGTTTTCGGGATCGTTCAAAAAACGAATCACTTGTTTTGGTACGGCTCCGCCGCCCTGCGCATCCGCATAGGTCGGCGAAACCAGAATATAGGGTTCATTCACTTTGATCATTTCTTCCTGAGGATCAAGGGGAATCCTCCGCGCTCTCAAACCCGTTTTTTCGATGAAGCGATGGGTATTGAGGGATTTGCTGGAAAAATAGACCAGAAGTGTCATCCCAAGAACCTAGGCGGCGACTGTTTCGCGGACAAGGGTGTTGATCTTGTCGGGGCGGAAACCGGACCAGTGGTCATTTTCTGTAACAATGACCGGAACCTGAAGGTACCCCATGCCACGGACCATGGACAGGGCTTGCTCATCCTTGGAAATATCGACAACGCTATAGGCGATTCCGCGCTGATCAAGGGCGCGGTAAGTTGCTGTGCACTGAACGCAAGCTGGCTTGCTGTAAACGACAATAGACATATTCTTTCTCCTTCTCCTAAAGACAAGGCCCCCCCATGCGCAGAGGAGCATGATCCCCAGCGCGTTACGGCTGCACATGTATTTTTACATTTCTGAAAATGAACGCGAGAAACGTTGCGTTCTCTAGATATAGTATACAAAAATCGGATCGGTTCAATATATTGTTTTTCTGTATAGAATCTTTTTTATCTTGCTTCGCTAATGTCTGGTGCGAATCGCTGCCCGAAAACCCAGTTTTTACAGTTATCTATGGCAGCCAATCGTATGATTGGGATAAAATTCCCAGCGAAATTTTTTTTTCAGGCTGTTTGCGGGGATTGCCCGCTCCGCCACAAGGCACCCTTGTGGGGTGATCGAAAAAGCGACTCACACCGTATAAAGACTATCCAAGGAGAACAATCATGAAAACTGCATACGGCCTGCATCACATCACGGCTATTGCCGGCGATGCCAAACAGAATTTCGACTTTTACACCAAAGCGCTTGGCATGCGCTTTATCAAGAAGACGGTGAATTATGACGATCCCGGCACCTATCACTTCTATTTTGCGGATAAGACCGGTACGCCCGGTTCTGTCCTGACCTTCTTCCCGCATGGGGATATTTCCAAAGGGCGGCATGGCACGGGACAGGCGGTGGAAATCGTCTTTGCGGTGCCCAAATCGGCCATTTCCTTCTGGATGAACCGTTTCCATGAATTGGGGATTGCCTATCAGGGACCGGAAAAGCATTTCGATGAAACCGTGATTCGGATTCAGGATCCGGATGGGCTGATGCTCGAATTTGTCGGCGTTGACGATTTGCCGGACGATTCGGTCTGGGCGAGCGATGATATTCCGGCGGATGTGGCGATTCGCGGTTTTCACAGTGTGTCGCTCTGGGTCGATGATCAGGCGAAGACGGCGGATATCTTGACCAAACATCTTGGCTATACATTCGTCGGGAATGACGGCAGCCGCTATCGCTACCGCGCTTCGGGCGACGGAATCGGACGTTTCGTCGACTTACGGGAAATTCCCGGCATGTGGCGGGGCGCGCCTGGTGCGGGCACCATTCATCATGTGGCGTTCCGCGTCGGCGATGACGAGTCGGAAGTAAAAATCCGGGATGGCATCGTCGCCGATGGTCACAGGCTGACGGAAGTGATCGACCGGAATTATTTCCACTCGGTCTATTTCCGGGAGCCGAACCATGTTCTGTTCGAACTGGCCACGGATCACCCGGGCTTTGCGATCGACGAATCGGTGGAAACACTGGGCGAAGATCTCAAGCTTCCATCCAAGTATGAAATGCACCGCGCCGAAATTGTCGCGGCGTTGCCTGAACTTTAAAGTAGGCTGTCATTCTGAGGCGAAGCCGAAGAATCTCGGAGATCCTTCGCTCTCGCTCAGGATGACAGTGCACTAGGGGAATCTGATATGAAAACC
>CBFGQF010000124.1:0-5962 GCA_965650865.1 uncultured Alphaproteobacteria bacterium
GCCGGGTAGCCAGAATTACAGACTGATCCTTGATGTTCCGATTGGTGCTATGCATGACCCCATTGGGAAAGAGGGGTTGTCTCATATTCTGGAACATACCGTTTTTTGCGGGGCGGAGCATACCAGCGAACAAGAGTTAATGTCCCAAATCAGGGCGGTTGGTGGCGATTACAATGCATTTACCAGCAAAGATAAGACGGCTTATGAAATTTCGGCGTCTTCACAGATGCCGGAAAATTTCTTTCGAATTTCGGATATCCTGCGTCAATTCATAACGGAGCCGACTTTTGAGGAGGAGCGCGTAAGAATAGAAAAAAGAATTATCGTTAATGAACTGCGCGACGGAATGGACAACCTGACGAGAATGCCCTCCGTGATGCTTGATAAAGCGATGCATAAAGGGGCAACACGCTGGGCCAATAATATTGGGACTGAAGAAAGCATTTCTGCCGTGTCGTGCGATAATTTGAAAGAGTTCATAAAAGAGAATTACGATGCCGGGCATATGACCCTTTATGCTGCCGGACCTATGGAGCCCGATGACGCACGCGAAGCGTTGGAGCAGACGCTTAGTGCGATACCCAATTTGAATCAGGAGCAAAAACCTCGATATGAAATGAAGAATGTTCCTACGGATATACGGAAGGACCGCGCAGAGTTGATGCAGAATTATACAATATTCATGTTTTCATTTGATAACGGAAGGAATCCTTTTGAGAAATTTGTGCAGTTTGAGGCATCACATCAGATATCGAAGCTTTTGAATGAAACATTGCGCAGAAAGTATGGTTGTTTTTATACCCCTGAGTTTGGTGGATGGGATGGAAACAAAGAAACCTTTATGTGCCGTTTGATGATGAGTACATCGCCGGGGGAAGATTCTATAAAGGCGTGTGAGGGAATTCTGGAATTTTATAACGATATCGATTCCATTATGACGGACGAGATTGTGCAGGCGACCATTGACCGGACAAAATTCTTCCTATCACGTCCCGACCACATAGAATCTGATTTTTTATCGCGTATAAAAGTAGATTATGAAGATTACGGCGAATTGTTTTCACTTGGGAAAATGATGGATATTGTCAACACCGTAACGCCGGAGGATGTTCGCAAGAAGGCAAAGGAAATTCTTTCGGGAATAATGGGTATGTATGTACAAGGGCCTGAGCCGCATGTGTTGCCATCATTGGAATTTATGCGTGATGCCATGAGACCGGTGCGTGAAATGGAGCAAGTGTTCAACCATCAAGCTGCCGTGCCTACAAACGATAAGATATAAAAACATCCCCGCTAAAGCGGGGACATTTCTTAGGATGCACATTGAGAACTAGGCGGTGGCTTTTTGTTTGCCGCCGGTGCTTTCGGCCGGGTCACGCAGGACATAGCCGCGGCCCCAGACGGTTTCGATATAGGAATCGCCGCCGGTCGCCTGTTCAATCTTTTTACGAAGCTTGCAGATAAACACGTCGATGATCTTCACCTCCGGTTCATCCATGCCGCCATAAAGGTGGTTCAGGAACATTTCCTTGGTCAGGGTCGTGCCCTTGCGAAGCGAGAGCAGTTCCATGATCCCGTATTCCTTGCCGGTGAGGTGCAGGGTTTTGCCTTCGACATCGACTGTGCGCGTATCGAGGTTGACCGTGACCGGACCGGTAATGATTTTGGATTGTGAATGGCCCTGGGAGCGGCGGACAATGGCCTGAATCCGCGCAATCAATTCACGCTTATCAAACGGTTTTGTCAGATAGTCATCGGCGCCAAAGCCGAGGCCCTTGATTTTGTTGTCCAGTTCGGCAAGGCCGGAAAGGATGAGAATAGGGGTGGCAACCTTTGCTGCGCGCAGATTTTTCAGGACGTCATATCCATCCATGTCGGGCAGCATCAGGTCGAGAATAATGATGTCGTAGTCGTAAATCTTGCCAAGATCGAGGCCATCCTCGCCCAAATCGGTCGTATCCGTCACATAGCCTTCGCTTTTCAGCATCAATTCGATGCTTTTCGCGGTCGAGCTGTCGTCTTCTACCAAAAGAACCCGCATGTTGAACCCCTTCCCAAATTGTCTTTATGCGATGTCGTCTTATTAACGGCGCGTCTGGCATCCTGCCTGAGCAAGCCATTAAGATTCCTTAACAAGAATCTTAACATAAATTAAAAAGGTTAACAAAAAATAATTAACGCTAAAATATTATGAAATTTAATGAGTTGGCTTGGCGTTTTCCATTGAAACATCATACAATTAACCAATGGAACGACTTACCGACAAGGCGCTGGCGACGATCCAGCCGATCCCGACATTCGAACTGTACGGCACCGTGGTAAAGGTGCTGGGCCTGCTTGTCGAAATCACGGGATTTGGTAAGGAGCTTTCCATCGGCTCTCTTGTCCATCTCCGCCCTGTGCCGGACCGCGATATCCCGTGCGAGGTTATCGGGTTTCGCGAAAGCCGCGCTCTGCTCATGCCGTTTGGCACGCTGGAAGGTGTGGGCCTTGGCTGCCCCGCCGTGATCCAGACGAGCGAAAACGCCGTCTATCCCGATGACCGTTGGCTGGGCCGCGTGATCAACGCGCTTGGCAAACCCATCGATGGGAAGGGGCCACTGATGAAAGGCGCGCATCCGGTTCCGCTCAAAAACAAAGCACCCGCTCCGCACGCGCGGCAACGCGTAGGGGTGAAGCTCGATCTCGGTGTACGCGCCGTAAACACATTCCTATCCACCAGCACCGGACAACGCATGGGGATTTTTTCCGGTTCGGGCGTTGGTAAATCCGTCCTGCTTTCGATGATGGCGCGGTATACAGAGGCCGATGTATCCGTCATCGGTTTGGTGGGCGAGCGCGGGCGCGAGGTGCAGGAATTTCTGGAAGACGACCTCGGCCCTGAAGGCCTCGCCCGATCGGTCGTTATTGTCGCCACGGGGGACGAGCCCGCGTTGATGCGCCGTCAGGCCGCGTATCTGACATTGGCGGTAGCCGAGCATTTCCGCGCGCAGGGAAAAAGCGTTTTATGTTTGATTGATTCTGTCACGCGTTTTGCGATGGCGCAGCGCGAGATCGGATTAAGCGCGGGTGAGCCGCCGACAAGCAAAGGCTATCCGCCGACGACGTTCGGCGAGCTTGCAAGATTGTTGGAACGCGCGGGACCGGGCGTTCAGGGCGAGGGGAATATCACGGGTCTCTTCACCGTTCTGGTTGAAGGTGATGATACGAACGAACCGATATCGGACGCCGTGCGCGGGATCGTCGACGGCCACATCGTGATGGAGCGGGACATCGCAAGCCGCGGGCGTTTCCCCGCCATCAATGTATTGAAATCGATTTCGCGGTCCATGCCGAAATCTTTGACGGCGGAGCAGAACGCGATTGTCACGCGCGGGCGCGCATTGATTGCGCGATATGAAGACATGGCCGAACTGATCCGCCTTGGCGCGTACCGCAAAGGATCGGACAAGGAAGTGGACGAGGCGATTGCGCGTTATCCGCAGATCGAAGATTTCCTGCGTCAGAGGAAAGAGGAATCGAATACGATCGATGAATCCTTTGCAATGCTTGCCGGTATTCTGGGCCTGCCTTATAGCGGCGGTGATGCGCCTGCCCCCGCGCCGGAAGAAGAATTCCGCAAGGGATTTCCTGTGCCACCAAGGAAGAAGATATGATCTCCCTCTCCCTTCAGGGAGAGGGAAGGGGAGAGGGCCCTCACCTAAATCCTCTCCCTAAAGGGAGAGGACTTTTGATATGGCCAATTTGAAATCGCTCATCAAATTGCGCAAGCATACAGTCGATGAAAAGCAGAGAAATCTGGCGAATCTGTATAGCCTTGTCGAGGACATCGAAAACAAAAAGAATGTCCTGATCAAAAGATTGCAGGATGAGCGGGCGGCGCTCACCATGGACTCACCCCTTGAAATGCTCGGCTATTTCGGACGGTTTTCAGAGAATGTGCAGCGTGTTCTGGAACGGCTTAATTTGGAAAAGCGCAAAGTGGAAGAACGGATCGTTGTGGCGCAGGACGACGTGCGCAACGCGTTTGCCGACATGAAACGTATCGAGATTGTTCAGCGCGAACGCGAAAAGGCCGAAAAGAAAAAACAGGAAGCCAAAGAATCCGCCGAGATGGATGAAATTGGCCTTGATGGATTCAGGCGGCAGGACGAAGACAACTTATAGATCGATTTGCATGTTTTTCGAGACCGCGGAAACATGCATCCACGCCTTGATGTCCCCCTGAAAACCAAGTTCACCATAGATTTCGGTGCCAACAAGCGCGTCGGCATAGGCCTTTTTCATTGCTTCCTGCATTGGGTAGCTGATGTTTTCCTTTGTTCGCACAATCAGGTCGAGGCGGTTGCCGCGCACCATGCCATCGAGTTGTACTTCGCCCATGCGTGTCAGGTTGAGATCAAAGACGAAACGGGTTCCTGCTTCGCCGTTTGGGTCATTGTCATCACGCGGTTCTTGGCGCACATGGAACATGACCTTCGATACTTCATTTTGCCAGAGCATCGGGATGGGAAGTGATTTCCATTCCGTAGCCGGCGCGTCGGAATTTTGCGTGAGGGCAGATGTTTCGCCTGCAAGGCGTGAAACCAGATCGGCCTTGCCCAGCTTTTGCATCATGCCAAGTTTTCTATCGCCGATCCATCCTTGCAAATCGCCGGACTTCATCGCGGCGGCAAACAGCATCATCGCGGGACCCATATTGGCGGCGTTTGCGGGTGAGGGGATGATGCGGCCCAAAATCTGTGCGGCCTGTGGTGTTGTGCCTGCAAAGGTTTGAAATAAATCATCCATGACGGGCCAGAGTGGCGATGGCTGCATCAATGGTAACAGCGCGCGCCATGCGGGCGGAAGCGCCGCGATTTGCGCGGGCGGAACAGTTTGTGGCATTTGCGGCACAAAGGTGATTTGCGCGCCTGTATCGATCATAGGCGATTGCACGGGGATCACGAAATTCTGCAACGGCGCATTCGGCATCGCATTGACAGGGATTGCAATCACAGGCAGTTTTTGTGACGTGACGCTTTGCACATTCACCGTGACTGGAGCGGGCTTTGATGTGCCTATGGACTGTGCGGTGTCAGGATTGTCCGCATCCGGCGTCAGGATTTGAATCTGGCCGGATGGAGATTTTATCTGGATGATCTTTGCTTCCAGCACAGGCATGGTGAGGGCCGTGCCATCGGGCAGGGCAATGTTCGTGCCTGTTGCAACGGGTGTTGCCATACCATGCGATGGTTTCGGGGTGATGCCCGCGCCATCCGGTATGACAGATGGCTTTGTCACCAATGTCGCAACGGCATTCGTGACCGTTTGCGGCATTGCGGTTTTGACGGCCTGAAGAAGCGAGGCCACGAGGTTAGCGCTTTGCGGTTTTTGCGTGATCTGCGATGAGGATATCAGTCCATCGGCGATGATCGGTTTTCCTGTCCCATCCGGTACAGCCGCGGCAACAGGAATTAAATTGACCGTCTTTCCCGCAGCCAGTTGCATAATATCACCCGCTTTGAAAATCGGGAATTGTTGCGTCATTAATTGGTTTTGGCCAATAATATTCGGCGAAGGAATTGCTTGTGTCGCCGGTTGTCCTGCGCCTGTTCCCGCGCCAATCGTCTGCTGCGTAATCAGGACTTTATCCTGTATCGATCCGGCCGCGCTTTTGATGGCATCTGCCGCCATCGGTGTGGCGGGGCGGGGCGCAGGCATTGTTGTTACGGGCGGTGTTTGCGATTGTGGTTGCCCGCCTTGCACCGGTGGTTTTTGCGTCACGGGTGTTTGTGGTAATGGCGGCGGCAATTGCGGCACTTCGCCATCTTGCGGCGGTGGTGGAGATTGCGGGGTAGGTTGCGCCGGGGCCTGTGATGCCGGGCGCGTCACGGCCTTTTGCGGCGGGGAACCCGGTGGAATTTCAAGTTCCATGCGCTGTCCTGCCTGCGGTTGCCGCCCTTTCACAACAATATCGATG
>CBFGQF010000125.1:0-5842 GCA_965650865.1 uncultured Alphaproteobacteria bacterium
GCGCCTCCGTTAGAAGCACCACCAGCACGACGACCAGAATGGACAAAGCTTGTTGCATAAAATAAGCCTATGACAGAATTTCAATACCTGCAATATTTTTTTGCGATGCAATCTGGTTTTTAAACCATGTTACCTGCCGCTTGGCATATTGGCGTGTTTCCGTCTGGGCCAGATTGATTGCTTCATCCTTCGATATTTCACCAATCCGGTAACGGCGAAGCGGTTGTGCACCGACAGTTTTCATCAAAATGGCATCGGGCTTGATTTCGCCGTTGGCCACACGGGAATCGAACGCGGACAGTTCTTCGATTGCGCCGTTGTTCACCATATAAACAAAACGGTGGTTAATCCGTTCATGAAGAGCAGAGCGTTCCGGCATCACCAGCGTGATATCGAATTGCCAGTCGGCAGGAGGTGCAACTTTCGGAATTTGTTGCCATTGCGCAAGTGGTTTTCCCGTCGCCTCCAATATCTCCCATGCATGGACAAGCCGGGCTGTGTGCATGGGATGATAGAGCGCCGCTGTTTCCGGATCACGCTTTTGCAGTTCTTCATAAAAGGCAGGGTTGCCAAGCTCCATCTGTTTTGCCACGGCGGCCTTACGGATGTCATCCGGCACTTCTGGAATGGGCGAAAGCCCTTCGATCAGTGCCTTGATATACAGCCCGTTACCGCCCGTGATGATCGGCGTTTTGCCGCGTTCAAAAATATTCTCAATTAGCGGCATCGCCATCTTCACCCATGACCCTGCGGAGCAAAGTTCGTTCGGGTGCAGAACGCCGTAGAGTTCATGATGTGCGATATCAAGGTCTTCCTGCGGCGGTTGCGCGGTCAATATCGGCAGGCCTTCATATATTTGGCGTGAGTCGCAATTGACGATGACGCCGTCCAGTTTTTGCGCCATGTCGATGGCAAGCGCCGATTTCCCGCCTGCCGTTGGCCCCGCCACGATATGAATGGTTTTCTTATCCATGCCCTGTTGTGCGGCGAATGCGGACTTTTTTCAATAAAATAAAACAAAACAGGCACCCTGGGGCGCCTGTGATGCAATCTTTATACGGCGCTGCCTTATTACTCAGAAGGTTTTTCGTCCTTCTTGCCTTCATCTTTTTTGAACTGAAGGGCAACGAAACGGACATCGCCTTCGCGGTTCGTCAGGACGAGGACAGATGGTTTTCCATCTTTCTTCACCTTTTCTATGACATCCTGCGCGGCCTTTGGCGTTTCGACCGGGGTTTGGTTGATCTCTACGATCACATCGCCCTCGGAAAGCCCTTGCTTCGCGGCTTCACCCGAGGGGTCTGCCTTCATCACGACAACCCCGTTTACATCGGCAGGGATATTATAGGTCTTACGCGATGTTTCGCTAACCGACCCGATATTCATGCCGAAATCGGTGAGTTCCGTACCTTTTGTCGGGGCCATCGGTTTGGTCGATTCTTCGGAGAGAAGACCATTCTCTTCGGCCTTTTCAAGTTCACCCACCTTGATGGAGGTTTTACGTTCCTTTCCATCGCGCCAGTATTTCAGTTCGACATCCTTGTCAATCGGCGTTTCAGCGACGATGCGCGGCAGATGGCGCATTTCATCGACAGGTTTTCCATCGAATTCGGTGATGATGTCACCGGCCTTCAGCTTGGCTTTTTCAGCAGGTCCGCCTTCGGTAATGCTGGCCACCAGTGCGCCGCGCGCTTTGCCCAGAGACAGGCTTTCCGCTATTTCATCCGTCACGCTTTGAATGCGCACGCCGATCCATCCGCGTCGCGTGCGGCCATATTCGGCGAGTTGGTTGATAACGGATTTTGCAAGGTTTGAGGGAATCGCAAAACCGATTCCGACCGAGCCGCCGGAGGGCGAGAAGATGGCCGTGTTGATGCCTATAACTTCACCTTTGAGGTTGAACATCGGGCCGCCGGAATTACCGCGGTTGATAGAGGCATCCGTCTGTATAAAATCATCATAGGGGCCTGCATTGATATTGCGTTGTTGCGCCGAAATAATACCGGCCGTCACCGTGCCGCCAAGGCCGAACGGGTTACCAATCGCCAGAACCCAATCCCCTACGCGCAGGTTATCCGAGTCGCCGAATTTGACGTCGGTCAGTTTCTTATCGGTTTCCACCTTGAGCAGTGCGAGATCCATTTTTTCGTCTTTACCGATAATCTTGGCGGTAATGGTTGTGTCGTCGGTAAAGGTCACGCGCACTTCGTCCGCGTCCTGCACGACGTGGTTATTCGTAACGATATAGCCCTTATCCGCATCGATCACGAAACCGGAGCCGAGGGAGGCCGGTGGAATGGGGGAGGGCATACCGCCGCCATTGCCGCCGCGACGATTGAGAAACTGTTCAAAGAAATCTTCGGGGAAGCCCGGAATTTGCGGCAGTTCAGGAAGCTGCTCCTGCAAATCCATTGAGGGCTCTTCCGCTTTGTGCGTCGAAGATATATTGACCACCGCCGGAAGCAGGTGATCCGCCAGATCGGCAAAACTGTTCGGGGCGCCGGCCGGAACAGGGATGGCGGCCGTGTTCGATTCCTTCACGATATCCGTTTGGCTGGTTTCGGCAGGTTTGGATTTATCGCCCATCGCATGGCACATGGCGGGAATACCTGCCGCCGCCAGAAGAGCCAGAGCGAATACGGTTATAATCTGCTTACGCATAGGAGATCCTTTTTAGAATGAACAGGGCTTTAATCTAGGACGGCGTTGGCCGAGCGTCAATAAACCATCACGAGGATGCAAGCGCCGCGCCAGTTGGCATGTCCGCTTATTATGAAATGCCGCTATCATGGCAAAATAGAGGCGTTTTTTTTGGAATTGTATGGGGATTTAAAAACCCCGCCTTTTGGCGGGGTTTGTTGTCTTATTGGCCTTCAAAATATTTGAAGAAGGCACTGTCTGGCGACAGGATCATCCGGGTTTCGGGATCGGCCAGAGTGTTTCTATAGGCCTCCATCGACCGCATAAAGGCGTAAAATTCCGGATCCTTGTTAAAGGCTTGCGCATAGGTTTGTATTGCCTCGCGGTCACCTTCCCCGCGTTTGATCTGCGCATCACGCTCTGCATTCGCAAGGATGACGGTTTTTTCACGGTCGGCGTTGGCGCGGATTTCGGTCGCGAGCTGTTCCCCGAAGGCGCGGGTTTCGGTCGCCCGTTCATTCATTTCCGATATCATGCGGCGCACGGTGGAATCGCGCAATGCCTCGCCGAGATCGGCGCGGACAATGCGGATATCGACGATTTCGATGCCGAGCTTGCCATCCGTGATCCGCTGGATCGACTGGCGGTTAATGGCCGCCATCACGCGGGTGCGTTCTTCGGAAAGAAGTTCTTTGAGCGTGGTGCCGCCAAGCACCGCGCGGGTGGCGTCATCCACGATATTTTCGACCGTGGTGTTCGCGCGCTGAACATTACCGAGCGATTTCAGGAATTGAAGCGGATCGACGATGCGATAGCGGACGTAAGAATCGACGATGATAGGTTCCCCGCTTACGTTACCAATTGGCGGGACAACGACAGGCGCGGGCGTTGCCGGAGTTGCTTCTGCGGTGCTTGTTTCTCCTGCTTCGGTTCCTTCTGTTGAATCGGCAGCTGTTGTTTCTTCTGTTTCAACAGGCGCTGCTTCTTCTTCGGCTTCGGGCGCGCGGTATGTCAGGCTGCTCGCGATAACCATTTGCTCCGGCGCGGGGTCTACGGCCAGGATGCGGCGGTCAAAACGGCGCACTTCCTGTACCAGCGGCACTTTGAAGTGGAGGCCGGGGGAGCGCAGCTCGCCCACAGGTTGACCGAGTTGCAGGACGATCGCCTGCTGCGTCTGGTCAACCGTAAAGACAGCCTGCGAGAGGACGATGATACCAAGACCAAGGGCAATGGCGCCGAGTGTGAGTTTGTTCTGGTTCATGATTATTGCTGTCCTTGTACGGGGCGTTGCGGTTGCTGCGATGTGCCTGCGGCGGGTGCGGTACGGTTGAGTTCATTCAACGGAAGATAGGGAACGACACCTTTGCCGGCCTGTTCATCCATAATGATTTTTTGTGCGTTTTGCAGAACCTGTTCCATGGTTTCGATATACATACGTTCCTTCGTGACGTCCTTACCGGATTGGTATGCCTCCAGAACGGCGTCAAAACGTGACGCATCCCCGTTCGCACGGGCAATAACGGATTGCTGATAGGCCTCAGCCTGCTGGATGACTTGCGTGGCGGCTCCGCGGGCCTTCGGAATGACATCTTCGCGGTAGGCGCCTGCGCGGTTTTGGGCGTCTTCGGCGTCCTGTTTCGCAGATTGCACATCCTGGAAGGCGGGTTGGACATCCGGATGCACTTCGGCGGAATTGATCAGCACTTGCGCGATATTGATCCCGGATTTGTAATCATTCAGAATCTTTTGCATGATACTCTTGGCATTGCCGGCAACGGCCGCGCGCTCAGTCGTAATAATCGGGAACATACCCGTTTGCCCCACAACCTCGCGGATTGCGCTTTGTGCGACTTTACGCAGGGTGTTTTCCGGGTTTTCAATGTTAAAGATAAAATCTTCGGCCGATGAAATGTTCCACTGAACGACAAAGTCGAGATCGACGATGTTGAAATCAGAGGTGAGCATCAGGCTTTCTTCCGGTACGTCGCGGATGCCGCTCGTCTGGCCCCGCACGGCTGACCCCGCAAAGCCGATATTCATGGTGCGGATTTCATTGACGTTGAGGATTGTGGCGCTTTCGATCGGTGTGGGGAGGCGGTATTTCAAACCTTCCGTATCAACCGTGCGGTTCCACGCACCAAAACGCTGGACCACCGCGTGTTCCCCCGGATTGACAATGTAAAAACCGCTGGCGAGCCAGAGTGCCGCTACTGCGACGGCGCCGAGCACGACGAACTTGCCGGTATTGCCTCCGCCTGTACCTTTAGGGAACAGATCGCGCAAATTATCCTGAAATTTACCGAACATGTCGTCGAAATCGGGCGGGCCACCATTGTTGCCGCCCCCGCCAGAGCCCCATGGTCCGCGGTTTCCGCCGTTGTTTCCGCCGCCAGGCGGCGTACCCCATGGATTGCGTCCTTTGTTACCCGATTGATTGTCCCAAGCCATGGCGTTCCTTAAACTTCCTTGTTCGCTTTCATTTTTCCTTGCATGCCCTGTGGCGATGCCGGATAAGGATAGCGACTTTCACAAGGCGAGAAAACCACTTTATACGGTCATGACGCAAACGCTGGAACACAGGATTTATGCGGCTTTGAGCACGGTTGCCCACGAAAATGGCGACATCGTGGCAAAGGGCATGGTCACTTCGCTTTATATCGACGGTAAAAACGGCGATGTGACATTTGCCATAGAGGTGGACCCCGCCATGGGCGCGGCAATGGAGCCGCTGCGTCAGCAAGCGGAAGCCGCTGTGAAGGCGATCAACGGCATAGGGGAAGTCACGGCAATTTTAACGGCGCAGAGAAAGCCTGAACAAAAAACCGAAGCCGACCCGCATGGTATGGGCAAAAACCCTCGGCTGGATCTTCCGGTCAAGCACATCATCGCTGTAGGAAGCGGCAAGGGCGGTGTGGGCAAATCCACCGTCGCCTTCAATCTAGCCATCGCTTTGGCCGAAAGTGGAAAGTCGGTCGGATTGCTGGATGCGGATATCTATGGTCCGTCTGTTCCGCGTCTTTCTGGAATTACGGGTCAAAAGCCAACAACGAACGAAGCCGGAAAATTAATTCCGTTGCGTGCACACGGATTGAAACTGATGTCGATGGGCTTCCTCGTTGAAGAGGAAAAGGCGATGATCTGGCGCGGCCCGATGGTCCAGACGGCCTTCTACCAAATGCTACGGGACGTTTTGTGGGGCGAT
>CBFGQF010000126.1:0-5801 GCA_965650865.1 uncultured Alphaproteobacteria bacterium
GGACAGGTCGCCATTGATGAATCCGGCGCGTGTCAAATCCGCCATGCGGACCATGGCCGAAACCAGTTCGCGGCCTTTGTCGTTGTTCAGCGATGGTACCTTGCGAAGCATGATTTCGGTTTCGTCGTCATGTTCAAGGTAATTGAGTTGCGTCACAATGTTCCAGCGGTCCATCTGCGCCTGGTTGATCTGCTGCGTGCCGTGGTAGAGGCCCGTTGTATCGCCAAGCCCCACCGTGTTGGCCGTTGCAAACAGACGGAAGGCGGGGTGAGGGCGGATGACTTTGTTCTGGTCGAGCAATGTCAGGCGGCCATCGGATTCCAGAACGCGTTGAATAACGAACATCACATCCGGGCGGCCCGCGTCATATTCATCGAACACCAGCGCCACCGGGTTTTGAATGGCCCATGGAAGAAGGCCTTCCACATATTCGGTGATCTGTTTGCCTTCTTTCAGGACAATCATGTCCTTACCCAAAAGATCGATACGACTTACATGGCTATCAAGGTTGATGCGCACGCACGGCCAGTTGAGGCGTGCCGCAACCTGTTCGATGTGGGTGGATTTGCCCGTACCGTGATAACCCTGAACCATCACGCGGCGGTTGTGGGCGAAGCCAGCCAGAATGGCCATCGTCGTCACATGGTCGTAGTGATAGGTCTGGTCGACTTCCTGAACGTTTTGCGTGCTTTCCTTGAAGCCTGGGACATCCCAGTCCACATCCAGCCCGAAAGTTTCGCGCACGTTGTATTTCGTGTCGGGAATGGTCGTATATTTGCCTTCCTTGTTCACCACTTTCGTGATGTCAAAGGACGCGTTCATGGGTTCTTTTTCTTTGTTGATCGCTTCAGGCATTCGGAAAACTCTATGTCAGGCGGTGCGGGGTGTCAGTTTTTCAAACTTGGCAAAGGCAAGTTTTAATATTGTATAGGCCATATTGATTTCCTTGAGAAGGTCTTCTGCGGCTTTATCGCCCTTGTTGAGGTCCGGGTGATATTTCTTCGCCAGTTCCTTGTATCGCGCCTTGATGGTTTTCAGATCGAGCGGGGCAGAAAGGCCCATGACCTCCATCGCCTGTTCTTCCGGCGTTTGCATGGATTTTTTGACGGAGCCGTCGTGATTGAAGCTTTTGGGCGGTTCCTCATCCGTAAAATGATAGGTCTGCCAGGCGCGGGCGCGGAGCGCCTCTGCCGCCGCG
Organism: uncultured Alphaproteobacteria bacterium; assembly: GCA_965650865.1. Taxonomy (GTDB): domain Bacteria; phylum Pseudomonadota; class Alphaproteobacteria; order Micavibrionales; family Micavibrionaceae; genus Micavibrio_A. The sequence goes on from CBFGQF010000126.1 coordinate 1,199, forward strand.
CCGTTGACGTCATAGCGGCGGGTCGGGCGATCACCATAGAGGCTGTTCAGGATTTGCCGCTCTATTTCCTCGGGCGGCATGCCGGAGAAGAAATCCCATGCCTTGTTATATTCGGCCACATGATCCTGACAGAACCAGTAATGGTCAGACAGCGACCGGTCCTTGGGCGCACGGAAATCCCCGTGATCGGGGCAGCCAGGCATATCGCAAGTCCTTGTTTGCGTTCTTTTTTTCTTGTCTTCGAACTCCGGCGAGTTCGGTTTGAGATTAATTCTAGGCATAATCTTACTATTATGGGGTTTTGGCCGCGCAGATACAAGTCTTTGACAGGGGCGCAGCTTGCTGTTTTAGATACAGCCATCATGAACAGACAGCAGCGCATAGAACAAAGGCTGGCACATTCATTGCAACCCATCCGTTTAACGGTGGTCAATGAAAGCCGCAAGCATCAAGGACATGCCGGTGACGATGGAAGCGGGGAAACCCATTTCCATGTCGAGATAGTCAGCGACTCGTTTAAAGGTTTGACCCGCGTTGCATGCCAGCGTATGGTGAACGATCTTTTGGATGATGAGTTTAAATCCGGCCTGCATGCGCTGTCTCTAAGGGTTTCGGCGCCGCTATAGCCGCCTCTCTGTGGGTAACCACACGGAATGGTTGAAATTTATTTCGGCTCCGCTACTATAACCTTAGGTTGTAACGAACATACGGGGAAAATGTTATGGTTGAATCCTATTTGCAAACTGATAAAGACGTAGAATCCGGAAGTACACTGGTATCCCGCAATATTACCGTCAACGGCCACCGCACATCGGTAAGGCTGGAGCCAGAAATGTGGCGCGCTTTGAAAGAAATTTCTTCCCGCGAAAATTGCTCGATCCACGAGCTATGTTCCCTCATCAGTTTCCGCAAGAAACCCAGAACGTCCCTGACGGCGGCGATCCGCGTGTTCCTGATGCTTTATTTCCGCGCCGCGACCACCGAAGACGGGCATGGCAAGGCGGGACATGGTTCTTTCGACAACATGAAACGCCGCGCCGGATGGCATGAGCGGGGCAATGTTCCGGTTAATGCGCCTATTCCCGCTCCGGCGGCGGCGTCGACCGGCAATTCGTTCCACCAGCGGATGCAGCAACAGGCGGCCAAGCAGAACATCGCCGCCTGATCATTTGCCCTTCAAGAAAACCCCGCCGAAGAGCGGGGTTTTTATTGCATCATTATTTCAATTATGATTTTTATCTTTTCATAAGTTGTTTTTCTGGGGGGATCATGTCACTGCGCACTATGTTTCATACGGCTGAAATGGGCCTTTATGGCTTTGTCTTGCCCTTTACCGCGATGCTTGGTGGAACGCAAATTGCCTCGGTGGCAGCGAAAAAAATTTCCGAACCTATAATTGTGGAAGCGGTCGTAGAAAACATTGGTCCAGCCTTAACAGCCTTGTCAGTTCTTTATATTGCACAGCTTGCCCTCAAAAAGGAGGATCGGGAGTTTCCTGTACTGGCTCAATACAAGCTTGCTGCCTTATCCATGGCGGCCCTGATGGGATTTGGGGTTGTGGGGGACCATCTTCAAAACGGACCATTTTTGAATTACGAGATAACGGAAACGGGACAACGTTATATAAGTGTCCGCCCCCCTTCGCCGTAAATTTAAAACCCCGCCATTGAGCGGGGTTTTTATATTTTACCGCCCCATTGCGAGGAATTTTTTGGCGCGGGCCTTTTTCAGGGCGGGGCCATCCCATGGTGTAAGGTCCGAAAGCGCGCTACGGATTTGCAGGGCGACCGACTGTATCGTTTCTTCCTTGTGACGTTGCGCGCCGCCGACGGGTTCGGCAATGATGCCATCGATCAGTTTGAGGTCGTACATATCCTGCGCGGTCAGTTTCAGCGCGGCGGCAGCCTCTGCTGCGTTGGCGGCGGAGCGCCAAAGGATGGAGGCGCAGCCTTCCGGCGAGATCACGGAATAGATGGAATGCTCCAGCATGTAGATACGGTCCGCTGTCGCAATCGCGATTGCGCCGCCCGATCCGCCTTCGCCGATCACAACGGAAACAATCGGCACTTGTACATTGAGGCAAACCTCGATGGATTTGGCGATCGCCTGTGCCTGACCGCGTTCTTCGGCATCGCGGCCCGGATAGGCGCCGGCGGTATCAACGAGTGTAATAATAGGAATCTGGAACTGGTCCGCCATTTCCATCAGGCGCTGTGCCTTGCGGTAACCTTCGGGGCGGGCCATGCCGAAATTGTGGCGCAGGCGGGTTTCGGTATCGTGCCCGCGTTCCTGTCCCATGATGACAACAGACTGGCCGTTGAAGCGGCCAAGGCCGCCGATCAGCGCCTGATCTTCACCGAACGCGCGGTCACCCGCAAGCGGTGTGAAGTCTGTGATCATCCCATTCACATAGTCAAGGAAGTGGGGGCGGCCGCCATGGCGTGCAACTTGCACTTTCTGCGCCGGCGTCAGTTTGGAATAGGTGGTATGCAGCAACTTTGACACCTTGCCCTGCATGCGACCGATTTCCTCGGTAATGCTGATCGTGGAATCGCTGCCCATGTTCCGCAGCTCGGCAATTTTGCCTTCCAGTTCGAGGATCGGTTTTTCAAATTCGAGTTGGCTCATAAGTCTTCTCTAAAGTTGTTCCAAGCGACTAGTTTTAAAGCATAATTGTGGCGCGGTGAACACAATTTTATGCACTGCAACAGGTGTTTTGTGGAATATCAGGGGGTTAGTTCTATGACTTTGTCTGAGGGACCGATTGTCTTAAATTCCAAGGCGTCTTCCTCATATTGACGAATGACATTGTTCAAAACCCACATTCCCTCAAACGTCGTAGATACACCTCTTTGAAACGTCATAGAAATGCTTTCAACGCCACGTTTTTGCAACCTATCAAGGCGGGCGCTTAGTTCCGATCTAAGAGATTCATAATCCCCAACGCTCTTGCCGCATAGGTCGTCAACATTGATAGTTTTGACTTGGTTATCACCTGTCGGAACAAGACGCGCCCATAGGCTTTTCTTTTGTTCGCTCATTGTAATTTCCCCCTTAAGAAAAAAGACAGGCTTTGCGGCCTGTCTTTTATATTTGGTTGCCGCGCCGGGTTAGCGTGTTCCGGCTTTTTTGCCCATCGGGTGTTTTTCTTCGACTGTCTTTTTCAGACCGCCGCCAACGATGTGCGTATAGATTTGCGTTGTCGCGATATCGGCGTGGCCGAGCATCTTTTGAACGGAACGCAGATCCGCGCCGCGGGACAGAAGGTGTGTTGCGAAAGCGTGACGCAGGATGTGCGGTGATACACGTTCTTCATCGATCTCTGCCGCGCGGGAGAGGTCTTTCAGAAGCTGTGCAAAACGCTGACGTGTCAGGTGGCCGCTTTCCGATGTACGGGATGGGAACAACCATTTTTCCTGGGCCGCGCGGTTTTCGCTGCCGATGAATTGCGGGCGAACGGCCTGATATTCCTTCAGGGCCTTTTGCGCAGGGTCGGAGAGCGGAACCATGCGTTCACGTCCGCCTTTACCATCAACCATCAGGAACTGAGCATCTTCGGAAATAGCCGAGAGCGGCAGACCGACGAGTTCGGAAACGCGGAGGCCGGTGGCGTAAAGCATTTCGAGCAGGCAGACGAGACGAAGGGAATCCGCACCGCCTTGGCCAGCCGCTGTTTTGATCAGCGTGTTCACTTCGGCTTCGGACAATGTTTTCGGCAATGTGCGGCCTTGTTTCGGGCTTTCGATCGTCGTTGTCGGGTCATCCTTGCGGATGTTTTCGGACACGAGGTAGCGGTAGAACTGGCGCAGGGCGGAGAGGCGGCGCGCAACGGTGCGCACGGCGATCTGCGATGTATTCTTACCCTTCACATGCTGTTTATTCGCGAGGTGATCGAGGTAGGCCTTGATATCGGCGGTTGTGGCCGTATCGACGTCAACCTTGCGCTGTTCTTTCAGGAACAGGCTGACATCGGCAAGGTCGCGCCAGTATGCATGGCGTGTATTGAGCGCCGCGCCGCGTTCAGCGGTCAGCATATCAAGAAACGCGTCGATCGAACCATGCAGATTCGGTTTTGGTAGTTTCGGACGACCTGGACGAGCCATTTTTATTATTCTCCTTAATATTTGTTCAGGACGCTTGCGATGATTTCTGATCCGATCAGCTTCGCGTCTTCAATAAGCCCCACATTCAACATACTGTACAAGACCTTACGCACTGCACCGGAATACATATTATCCGGGTTTGCGGCAAGGCTGTTTAAGCTGGCCAAAACGGTTATCCCAGTTTGTTTTTGGGTTGGCGCCGTTTCGAGCAGAATATTCAAGCCAAGAGAAGGCATTACATAACTGTTTTCTAAAGTCAAGCTTAAATGTTTGTCATAAGCGCTTAATATTTTCTTGTCATACCCGGCATCTTTATCCAGAGATTCAATGATAGCAATGATTTGATCCGTTTCATTACGTTTAAGTCCCAGTAGGGCGTTCTGCACCGCATCCTGATCCAAAGTTGGGATTTTCGTAGGTGTCAAAGACTTGAAGGCCTGTAAGTATATGTAAATAATCGGTTTTTCAGCGGCCTTCTTTTGCGCCGCATCAAGCCAGAA
>CBFGQF010000127.1:0-5777 GCA_965650865.1 uncultured Alphaproteobacteria bacterium
CAGCTGGCGCAACTTCCCAATTCCGTTGCGGGCGCGACCGTCAATCGCTTCTGCGGCTCTTCCATGACAACCGTCCATATGGCGGCGGGGTACATCCAACTCGGCGCGGGCGATGTTTATATCGCTGGCGGCGTCGAATCCATGACACGCATTCCAATGGGGGGCTTCAACCCGATGCCAAACCCGAAACTGGGCGAAATTTATCCGCAGGCCTATATCGGCATGGGCGAAACGGCGGAAAACCTCGCCAAAAAATATTCAATTTCCCGTAGAGAGCAGGAAGAATTTGCAGTCGGCTCGCATAAAAAGGCCGCTGCCGCCGCCGCTGGCGGTAAATTCAAAGATGAAATCGTTCCAATCAACGGTGTGACCGAAGATGGCACCATCCGCCCTGACACAACGCTGGAAGGTCTCGCGGGTCTGAAGCTCGCTTTCGATGAAAACGGCACCGTCACGGCGGGCACGGCCTCTCCGCTCACCGATGGTGCAGCCGCCGTTCTGGTTTGTTCCGAGGAATATGCGGACAAGCACAAGCTGCCAAAACTGGCGCGGATTAAATCTGTCGGCGTTGCCGGCTGCGCCGCCGAAATCATGGGCATCGGCCCTGTTCCTGCCACGCAAAAGGCGCTGGCCGCCGCCGGCCTTAAAGTGTCCGATATTGATATCGTCGAACTGAACGAAGCCTTTGCCGCGCAAGGCATATCCGTCTTGAAAGAACTCGGCATCGACCATGCGAAAGTGAACCTTGATGGCGGCGCGATCGCGATGGGGCACCCGCTGGGGGCCTCCGGTGCGCGTATCACGGGCAAACTGGCAACGCTTCTGAAACGCGAAAACAAAAAACTTGGCCTTGCCACTATGTGTATCGGCGGCGGTCAGGGGACGGCGATTATCCTTGAGGCGATTTAACCATGGATCAACTGCAACAGGCCCTTGCCGAAATTCAGGAACGCAATCGCCGCGTTGAAATGCAAAAGGCGTGGGAGGGGTCCCTTACCCGCCGTTTTTTCATCGCTACCGTGACTTACACAATTGCCTATCTGTATATGCGCTATGGGCTGGAAGTCGCCCGCCCGCATCTCGATGCGTTCGTTCCAACGGGCGGTTATCTGCTATCGACCTTTAGTCTGCCGATCATCCGTGAATGGTGGATGAACCGGTGTTACAAACGCTAAATCCCTAAAATTTTAGGCAAAGCTTAACGAAAATTAAGCCTCTTTCGCTACACTTGAAAAAGCCGCGTAATCAACGGTTTTTATGAGGGGTAGGGTTTTGCAGCTACTGGATTCCGAACAGCTGGAGTTCGCGTTTCAGGCGCATGGCATCACGCTGGAAAGCGTGGCGCGCACCTTCTATGCCGATGTCTGGGCCGTTATACAGGCGGGTGAGAAAGCAAAAACACAAGGTGATCTGACCGACCTGTCCGCCACATTGCGTAAGTTGTGTAATGATTATTTCGCGCGCGTACGGGAATGGCGCGAGGAAGAATCCGAATCCTGTGAGGGGGGCGTCGTATGCGCTGCCTCCCAACAAAACAGCCAGAGCGCGCGGCTCAATCTCCCGCTCTTCGAAAAACAATTTTTTCGTTATGCGCTGTGCTATCTCGAACTCAACCGTGCGCTGATCCGAAACCGTTCGACCCTGTCATACTTCGCGCGGGCCTATGATATCGATGAAAACCATGCCCATCTGGAAGTGAACAGCGCGACCGGCGAAGTGCTGGAAAGGATTCATCACGACCGCCATATCCTGCTGGAAAAGCGGCTGCGGCTCGAACGTGTGGAGACGTTGTTGCGCCATCTCGATGAACCGTTTTCCTATCTTCACGTATTTCTACCGGATGTTTTTGGTGCGGATGAAGGACGTCATCAGATGGTTCTGTTCAAGGCTGCCCTGCGGCAGAAGAATTTTTCGGGCGCGGGCGAGATATGCCGTGCATGGAAGGATCAGCGGGTCAAGATGCCCGCCGAAACGATCCTGACGCTGGTCCGCCAGCATGCGGAAGAACTCGGAGCGCAAGGCGGGCTTATGCTGCAATCGTCCGAACTCGCCCTGATCAAGGACTTCCTGCGTCAGGACGAGGCACGGCTGAATGGTTTCCTTGATAAGTACAATGTGCCTTACATGGTTTTTCAATACCGCAACCTGATACGTCAGGGATACTTGTTGGGTCATATAGGCTCGCTCGAAAGCCTGATTATCGCACATGCCAAATTATCGGCACTGGCCGCGCGCCCGCATGGTGACGAACATGAAGCAAGGGCGCAGGAGGCGGCCATCCTCGTTCCGATGCGCGTCTTGATGACCCAGAAATTCCCGACGCTCGGTGCGATTTTCACGGAAATAGAAACAACCTGCGCCATTCTGGAAAAACTCTTTTCGCAGACGCGGGATTATTTGCGCCATGCACCATCGGTTTGATCAAAATATCTTCATGAAAAGACTGCCTTTTTAACTATTTCGCGCTATCATTACTGACAGGAAAAATTCGTCAAAAAGGTCTTTGCTCATGACAATCCAGAAAGTTGCTGTTATCGGGTCCGGTGTGATGGGAAGCGGGATTGCCGCGCAGGTCGCCAACACGGGCATTCCGGTGGTTCTGCTTGATATCGTGCCGAAAAATCTGGGGGAAGGCGAAGACCGCAGCAAGATCGCGCGTGGCGCAATCGATAAAATGCTTAAGACGGATCCGGCACCGCTGATGTCCAGCCGCAATGCAAAGCTGATCACACCGGGAAATCTGGAAGATGATTTGAAACTGCTCGAAGATTGCGACTGGATCGTCGAAGTCGTATTGGAAGATTTAAACATCAAACATGCGACCTATGAAAAAATTGCCAAGCACCGCAAGAAAGGCGCGGTTGTTTCTTCCAACACTTCGACCATTCCTCTGGAGCTGTTGACGGAGAAGATGGACAAGGAAATGAAATCCCATTTCCTGATCACGCACTTCTTCAACCCGCCGCGCTATCTGCGCCTTCTCGAATATGTTGTCGGCAAGGACACGGATATGAAGGCGGCGCAAGAGGTCCTCGATTTCTGCGATATTAAACTCGGCAAGGGCGTTGTGAAATGCAAAGACACGCCGGGCTTTATCGTCAACCGTATCCTCACCTTCTTCATGCAATCCGCACTCAATGTTGCGGTTGATCAAAGGGTGTCTGTCGAAGTCGCCGATGCGATTTTATCAAAGCCTGTGGGCATTCCTAAGACAGGCGTGTTCGGTTTGATCGACCTCGTCGGCGTGGATTTGATGCCCCACCTTGCGGACTCCTTGCTTTCCACTCTGCCCAAAGAAGATTCCTACCGGAAAATCTATCGTGATTACGGCTTTATCGACGGGATGATCAAGGCGGGTTATGCGGGCCGTAAAGGCAAAGGCGGTTTTTATCGCCTGACGCCGGATAAGGTGAAACAGGCACTGCGCATCAATGTAGATGGCTTTGACGAAGCGCACTATGTGAAGGCGGATAAACCGAAACTGGCCTCGATGGATGCCGGGAAGAAAGGGCTTCGCGCCGTTGTCGAAACGGATGATCAGGGCGGTAAATACGCATGGAACGTGCTGCGCGACACGCTGGTCTACGCGGCCTCGCTCGTGCCTGATATCGCGGATACGGTGGCCGAAGTGGATGAGGCGATGCGCCTTGGCACCAACTGGAAATCCGGTCCGTTTGAAATGATCGACCAACTTGGCGCGTCATGGTTTGCCGCGAAGTTGAAAGAAGAAGGCATTGCTGTACCTAAGCTTCTGGCCGATGTCGGTGACGGTTCCTTCTACCGCGTCGATGGCGGTAAAATGCAGTTTTTCGGCACGGATGGGAAATATCACGATATCATCCGTCCCGAAGGCGTGCTGCTCCTGCGCGACATCAAATTGAACAGCAAGCCGCTGATCAAAACATCCTCGGCTTCTGTCTGGGATATTGGCGATGGCGTCCTCTGTGTCGAATTCACCGGCAAAATGAACGCGATGGATGATCAGGTGTTCGATGCTTACGCGCAGGCCATCAAGCTGATCGGCAAGGGCGATGGCGATTACAAAGCCATGGTCATCTACAACGAAGGCTCGCACTTCTCCGCCGGTGCCAACCTTGGCCTGGCCCTGTTCGCCATGAACATCGCGCTGTGGCCGCAGATTGAGGAACTCGTCTCCGGTGGGCAAAAGATCTACAAGGCGCTGAAATATGCTCCATTCCCCGTTGTCGCCGCGCCGTCCGGCATGGCGCTCGGCGGCGGCTGTGAAATTCTGCTTCATGTCGACCATGTGCAGGCGCATTCCGAATCCTATATCGGCCTTGTCGAGGTCGGCGTGGGCCTGATCCCCGGCTGGGGCGGGTGCAAGGAAATGCTGCTGCGTTACATGGAAGATGAACGCGATGCCTATGACAAGGCGACGGGCGGCAAGAAACTCTGGTTCTCACCCAAGAACACACCGATGGGCGCTGTCCGCCGCGCTTTCGAAACGATTGGGACCGCCAAGGTGGCGAAGTCGGCACAGGAAGCGAAAGAGCTTCGTTATCTGAAAAAGACGGATGCCATCACCATGAACCGTGACCGCCTGCTCTACGATGCCAAGCAAAAGGCGCTGGCGCTGGTGGAAGGATATCAGGCACCCGAGCCGGTCACGGAAATCCGCCTGCCCGGCCCGTCCGGGAAATATGCGCTCGATATGGCGGTGGCCGATCTTCGCAAATCCGGCAAGGCCACGCCCTATGATGTCACGGTGTCCGCCGCGCTGGCTTCTGTCCTGTCCGGCGGCCCCAAGGCCGACTGGACCAAACCCATGACCGAAGATGATTTGTACCGTCTGGAGCGGGAGGAGTTTAACAAGCTTGTCCGCCATGATGGCACGGTTGCCCGGGTGGAGCATATGCTGGAAAAAGGCAAGCCGTTAAGAAATTAATTTGGCCATGGTCGTCAGCTGCGGTTGCGCTCCGTCGAGCCAATCGCTGAGCAAAACCCAATAAAAAAGCCGCCCGAGGGCGGCTTTTTCGCGCTAAAAGCGAAGAAATTACTTCGTTTGAGCGGAAGAGAAAGTTGCATCGCCGCTGGCAACGCTTTCCTGCTGAGCCGGGCCCATGGCGCATGCGCCGAGGGAAACAACAACAGCCAGAACTGCAACAGTTTTTACGAATTTGGTCATCTTAATATTCTCCCAACAAAAGAGTTAAACCACCGCCAAATATGAAGTAAATCCCCCCTTTGTCAATCAGGCGGTCCCCCTGTATTCCACACGTTTGTTGCGATTGTCACAGTGTAGTGGCAATTATGCAACAGTGGGGAAAATCGGCTTATGACGTTGTCAGCCATTCACCGGCAATGTCGTAGAGCTCCATCCGTTCCTTTAAAAGCGGAAAAAGGGCGGCCAGCCTTTCCGGCACCTGATAGGGGGTGTTCATAACGATCAAGCCGCTGCCGTTGAAGGTTTCGGCCTGTGTCCTTGGGTGCCGCAACGTCTCAAAACACCATGTGCGGGGCAGGCCGAGGTCGCGGGCCGCCTGTTTCAGATCATCAACGGCCAGATGGGATTTGATCGGGTACCAGATAATGAAAACGCCATTCGGAAATCGTTTTTTCCATTCCTTCATCTGTTTGATCAATGTCTGGAATTCATCGGTCTTTTCAAAGGGCGGGTCGATCAGGACTAGGCCGCGTTTTTCAACCGGGGGAATATTGGCCCGGATACATTCATAGGCATCCTGATGCGTCACGCGCACGTTTTTAAAGGCACGTAGATTTCCACGCAGGATTTCGACATCCTCGGGGTGCAGTTC
>CBFGQF010000128.1:0-5551 GCA_965650865.1 uncultured Alphaproteobacteria bacterium
TGCCAAGGTGTCGGTCACGGATAGCCATAAGGAACTGGTCGTTACGGCAAAGGCCGGCGCGGAAGAATATCGTCCGCGTGATAAAGTCACGGTTGATCTGACTGCTATGCCTAAACATGCGGACGCTTCAGATCGGCCAGTTGAACTCGCGGTCGCGGTCCTCGATGAATCCGTCTTTGATTTGGTTCAGGGGGGACGCGATGCGTTCGACCCGTATAAAGGCTTTTATGATCTTGATGCCCTTGATGTATCCAACTACAGCCTTCTAACCCGCCTGATCGGTCGTCAGAAATTCGAAAAGAAAGGCGCGAATGCGGGTGGCGATGGCGGCGTTGATGAAGGAATGCGCAATCTTTTCAAATTCGTCAGTTACTGGAACCCTTCGGTGCCTGTCGATGAAAACGGCCGTGCGCGCATTGAATTCGATGCGCCGGACAATCTGACTGGCTGGCGCGTGCTCGCAATCGCCGTAACAAAAGACGACCTTATGGGGCTGGGCGAGACCAGCTTTAAGGTCAACCGTCCCACGGAAATCCGTCCCGTCATGCCGAACCAGGTGCGTGAAGGCGATGAGTTTTCTGCCGGCTTTAGTGTGATGAACCGCACCGATGCGCCGCGCGATATCACGGTAAAGATCACGGCCACAGGCGATATTGACGGCAAACCCTCGGCGATACTCGAACAAAAACTGCGCATAGAACCATACAAACGCGCGATTGTTCCGATGCCGCTCAAGGCATCGCTTCTGCCGGTCAGCGGCGATGTGCCGGAAGGTGAAATCTCCTTCCGCGTGTCGGCAGGCGATGACATGGATACCGACGGCGTCGAACATTCACTTCCCGTCCTGAAATCCCGCACAATAGATACGGCGGCCACCTACGCTGCGTCGGATGAAGACGGCGTAGAGCAAACCATCGCCCTTCCAAAGGATATTTATACCGATAGCGGTGAGATCAGCGTTACCCTCTCCCCGTCGGTTATTGCGGGGCTCGATGGAGCCTTCCGTTATATGCGCGATTACACATATCCTTGCTGGGAACAAAAACTGGGCATCGCCGCTATGGCTGCGCAGTATAAAAACCTAAAACCATATCTCTCGGTGGAATGGGATGGGGTTGAAAACCTGACAACCGATCTTTTGCTCACCGCTGCGGATTATCAGGCACCAAATGGCGGCATGGCTTATTTCAAGGCCGCGGATGATTATGCCGATCCGTATCTTTCGGCCTACACCGCCCTTGTCTTCCGCTGGTTGAAACAGGATGGATATAATATTCCGGTTCAGGTGGAAACGAAACTCCACGCCTATTTGCTGAACTTCCTGCGCAACAACGCCGCGCCGGATTATTACCGGGAAGGCATGACCGCCACCGTCCGTGCGGTTGTTCTGAATGCGCTTTCCGGCACCGGAAAGATCACCAGGGACGATATCCTGCGCTTTAAGACGCATGTAAAATCCATGTCACTCTTTGGCAGGGCGCATTATCTGGAAGCCGCGCAGCGTTTCCCCGACCTGCGGGACCTCTCACGCGATACGCTCGGCATGATTTTGTCATCGGGCGTGGAAACGGGCGGAAAATTTTCATTCAATCAGGACTATGATGATGGCCATGACCGCATTCTGGCCACGCCCATCCGCGACAATTGCGCCGTCCTTGATATGTTGCTTGATTATCCGGACGAAGAATTGGTCGGTGACAAGCCGTTCAAATTGGTGCGGATGATCACACAGGCCCGCGGGAACCGTGACCATTGGGAAAACACCCAGGAAAATATGATTTGCATGAAGGCGATTGCAGACTACGCAAGGAAATATGAAAGTGCCGAACCGCAAATGAAGATCACGGCTTCGCTCGATGGCTCGTCCTTTGGCGCGGCGCAATTCACGGATGTCAAAGATGCACCTGCCACACTGGAAAAACCGCTGGAAGATTTGGAACCGGATAGCAAATCCGTCCTCTCTCTCTCCCGCGAAGGTCAGGGGCGTTACTATTATGCAACCCGCCTGCGCTATGCACTGAAAGACCCGGCGGACCTTGTGAATGCCGGAATCGATGTGCGCCGGGAATACAGCATTCGCAAGGACGGCAAATGGCAGAATGCAACCGGCCCGATCACGATTGCGCGCGGCGATCTGGTCAGGGTGGACCTGTTCCTGTCCCTGCCGACGGCCAGATCCTTTGTCGTGGTGAACGATCCCCTGCCGGGCGGGCTCGAAACCATCAACCGCGATCTTGCCACGGCATCGACGGTTGATGCGGAACAGGCGCTATTTGATGAATCAGGTGGCTCTTACTGGTTCGCACATGATGACTGGCGGACATTCAATGCCTCGCGCTGGAGTTTCTATCACAAGGAACTGCGGCACGATTCCGCACGCTTCTATGCCGACTGGCTGGAACCCGGAAACTATCATCTTTCTTATATGGCACAGGCCGTGGCATCAGGCACCTTCGCCATTCCGGCAACCCAGGCCGAAGAAATGTATGATCCGGATGTTTACGGGCGCGGCGTGAAAGGACAATTGATTGTTGAAGAAAGCCGTTAAATTTACAGCCCTTGGGCTAGGTTGCGCCGCGCTGCTCCTTGGTGCGGCGACGCTGATCTGCCTGAGGCCCGTTGGTGGTTCTTTTTCTTCTATCACTTCGGACTCCCGCAATATCACGGTGAGCGACCGTCACGGGACACCGCTTTCCATCACCTATCAAACGGATTGGAACAGCGCGGATACCTATCCGCTCTATCAAATCCCGCCATTCCTGAAAGACGCGTTTGTCTTTTCGGAAGACAGGAATTTTTTCAATCATGGCGGCGTTGACTGGCGCGCCCGCATCCATGCGGTCTATCAAAATATCCGTGCCGAAAAAACGGTGCGCGGGGCCAGCACGATCACCGAACAGGTCGTGCGGATGATCAACCCGCGCCCCCGCACTCTCTGGTCCAAATGGCTGGAGGGGATAGAAGCGGCCCTGCTGGAACGGAATACATCAAAGGCCGCGATTCTTGAATTCTATCTCAATCAGGTCCCGTATGCCGCCCACCGCCGCGGCGTGGCACAGGCCTCGCGCTATTATTTCAACCGCAGCCTAGAGACATTAAGCCAAAAGGAAATGCTCGCGCTCGTCATTCTTGCCCGCGCCCCTTCGGCGTATGATCTATACCATCATCCGGACAGGTTGGAATCGTCGCTAAACCGCCTCGCCGCACAAATGAATATCGAAGACGATCTATCGCGCCAGACCTTAACCACCGCTCCTCCGTCCTTGCCCGTCGATGCGCGTCATTTTGCCCGGTTTGTCTCGCTCCAAGGTCCATATGCCACCACACGCACGACACTCGACGCCGCCCTTCAATCACAGGTGCAATCGGTTATCGACGGACGCTTGCAAAAATTATCTTCCCGCAATGTCGCCAATGCCGGCGCGCTGGTCATCGATCATGAAACCGGACAAATCCTCGCCTGGGTCGTCGGCGGGGCATCCGGTGGGGACACAAAGGGCGGCGAAATCGACACGGTGACAACGCCGCGTCAACCGGGCTCCACCCTGAAACCTTTCCTTTATGCGATGGCGCTCGAAAAAGGCTGGACGGCCGCCACCATTTTGAATGACGCCCCGATTGCCGAAGCGATCGGTTCCGGCCTTCACCGTTTCCGCAATTACAGCAACACGCACTACGGACCGCTTACGCTGCGCGAAGCGCTCGGCAATTCGCTCAATATTCCGGCCATCCTGACCATTCACCATGTCGGTGTAGACCCGTTTTTGCGCCGCCTGCACGATCTGGGTTTCGATAGTTTGACGCGCGGCGCGCAGATTTATGATGAAGGCCTTGCGCTCGGCAATGGCGAAGTTACACTGCTTGAACTCACCCGCGCCTACGCGGCGCTTGCGCGGCGCGGTGAATATCGCGCCCCCACCTTTTCCCTGCATGATAACGCACCAAAAGAATCGCGTGTTGTCTATTCACCGGAAATCTCATCCATCATCGGCCATATATTATCGGATCCGCATGCCCGCGCGCTTGAATTCGGACGCGGGTCTCTTTTGAACATGCCCGTCCGCACGGCGGCAAAAACTGGCACCTCCACCGATTACCGGGATGCATGGGCGATGGGTTATAATGACCGCTATACGGTTGGCATATGGATGGGAAATCTTGACCGTACCCCGATGAAGGAGGTAACGGGCTCCACCGGACCGGCCCTTGCCTTGCGCAGTATCTTCCAGATACTCAATAAAAACCGCGAAACGAAGGATTTGTATCTCAGTCCCCAGCTCGTTTCACGCGATGTCTGCGCTCGGCCTGCAAATGAAGACGGAATTTGCCCGATGCGCAGCGAATGGTTCATCGCGGATCAGAACATCGCAACCCCGCCGGAAAAAACGGGCGCTGTGAAACGGATTGAATTGGTCCGCCCTACAAACGGGTTGATGATCGCCTATGATCCGCGCATTCCCGCAAGCCATCAGAAATTCCGGTTCGAACTTGCGGGGCTTACGGACACACAAACGGCCTTGTGGACATTGAACGGGCAACCGCTCTCAGGCGGGGAAAACGGCACCTATTTGTGGCCCGTCCGCAAGGGCCGGTTCGAACTGGCCGTAACTATTCGCAACATGAACGGCGCACCGGAATCTTTGGTTCCCGTCAAATTCACCGTGAAATAACCAAATATTTGCTGCATATGCGAAAAACCCTTTATTTCCGCGGCATCACGGGCTAAAAAGGGACGTATTTTTAATGACATAGTAGTGGAACAACATGACGCAAATTATCCCCAACACGGAATCCTATGAACGCGATGTTTTGATCGACCCGCACGGGTTTCGTGAATATGACGCGCGCTGGCTTCACCCCGAACAATTGAACCTGCGCGGTGCGCAACGTCTTGGCGCCGCCATCGGCACGCTGATCCATGAAATGGGCAAAGGTCCGAATGTCGTTGTCGGCCATGACTACCGTTCCTACAGCGCCTCTATCAAACACGCGCTGGTGATCGGACTGATCGAGGCGGGATGTCATGTGAAAGATATCGGCCTTGCGCTCTCCCCCGTTGCCTATTTTTCCCAATTCGAACTGGATTGCCCTTCGGTGGCGATGGTCACCGCCTCCCACAATGAAAACGGCTGGACCGGTGTAAAAATCGGGGCGGAACGCCCTCTCACTTTCGGCCCCGAACTGATGGGCCGCCTGAAAGATATCGCAATCAACAATGAAGTCGTCGCACGTGCGGGCGGTTCGTATGAATATATTGCCGATATCAAGGGCCGCTATCTCAAAGACCTGACGAAGGATGGCGCGATCAAACGCAAATTGAAGGTTGTCGCCGCCTGCGGTAACGGCACGGCGGGGGCTTTTGCGCCCGATGCCCTGCGGGCGATCGGTTGTGAGGTTATCGAAATGGACTGCAACCTCGATTACACCTTCCCGCGTTATAATCCCAATCCCGAAGATCTTGAGATGCTGCATGCGATTGCGGCAAAGGTCAAGGAAACCGGCGCGGATGTTGGTTTCGGATTCGATGGCGATGGCGATCGTTGCGGCGTGA
>CBFGQF010000129.1:0-5457 GCA_965650865.1 uncultured Alphaproteobacteria bacterium
CGCTGGGGCGTTATACCGATCGTCTGGCGAGGGCCTTATCCGTTGTGATTAATGTTTTAGACCCCGATGTCATTGTACTTGGCGGGGGGATGAGCAACGTCGATAGCCTTTATACCGATGTGCCTGCCATATGGGGCAAGTATGTATTTTCGGATTCGGTGCATACGAAACTGAAACCGCCCCGTCACGGAGATTCTTCCGGCGTGCGCGGGGCCGCGTGGCTCTGGACAAAAGATGAGTAAAGGTCTTTAAAGATCTATCTTGCGGATGCGGCCTTTGTGAAGAGAGAGGCCGATCTTGCCCTCTTTCATCGCAACCGCGTCCTTGCCGAACAATTCGTAACGCCAGCCATGCATGGCCGCAACGTCTGGATTTTGTTCGACAGCTATGGCTTCAAGATCTTCCGCGCTTGCCACCAGCTTTGCCGCGACGTCTTCTTCACCGCAGTTGATCCGCAGCAGCATTTTGAGCATTTCCAGCGTGCCGGTTGCCTGCTTGGGGAACGGTTCCTTGCGGGCGAGTTTGGGCCATGTATCTTTTGGCGCGGAAAGAGCCTCGTTCACAATCTCGATAATCTGTTTGCCGATCTTGCCGCGTGCCATGTCGGATTGAAGCGAGCGAATTTGCAAAAGCGCATCTTCATCGCGGGCTTTGTACATCGCAATATCCGCGAGGACTTCGTCTTTCAGAATGCGCGACCGTGGAACATCGCGTCGCACGGCTTCGTCTTCACGCCATGCGGCGAGGGCCTTGAGAATCGCCAGGACATCCGGACGGTCCGAGCGAATTTTAATCCGTTTCCATGCCTCCTCGGGCGGGTTTTGATAGGTGCGGGGGTTGTTGAGAATTTCCATTTCTTCGAACACCCATTGCTCGCGGCCTTTGGCCAGAAGGCGGGCATGAAGCTTTTCATAGACATCGCGCAGGTAAATCACATCGTTCAGCGCATAGCGGATCTGTTTAGGGGCCAACGGGCGGCGCGACCAATCTGTGAACTGCGCGTTCTTTTCGAGTTCCTGCCCCGTGAGTTCGCGGACCAATGCGTTATAGGCAACCTGGTCACCAAAACCGCAGACCATTGCCGCGACCTGTGTATCGTAAATCGGCGTTGGGAGGACTTTGTAGAGATGATAGAAAATTTCGAGGTCCTGCCGCGCCGCGTGGAACACTTTGAGCACCGCTTCGTTGGCCATCAGATTCTTGACCGGTGTCCAGTCCAGAACGGGGCCGAGCGGGTCTATGGCGGCGGCGTCGACATCCGGCCCCGCCATTTGCAAGAGGCAAAGCCGCGGAAAATAGGTTTTGTCGCGCAGGAATTCGGTGTCAATGGTTAGATACGGCCCCTTTGCGAGGGCGGCGCAGAAGTCGTCTAGTTCGGCCTGAGTTTGAATAATCATTTGTCTGTCATAATGCTTTGGACGGCAAAGGCCAAGAAAAAACATTGGTATTCAAGGGATTGGGAACAGTAAAAGGAAGTGCAGCCATGAAAAATACCACGATTGCCATCACATTTTTGTTGGCTAGCGCCTCTACGGCAAATGCGGCCCAGCTCTCGGATTTTCAGGGGCGGGACCATATTCCGGATACAGACCTGAACAATTGCGCCCGTCAGGCCCTGATCGACCATGCCCATGGCGGGAACGGGATGACGCAAGATACATACACAGAAAACGGGGCGACCGTTTACCATTTTGAAACTGCCGGACCGAATGGTGAGGAGACCTTTCTGGATGTTGTGGTCGGCGCGGGGAGGGAGGTTGGTGTTTACACAAAAGGCGGCAGCCCCAGTGCCCGCAAAGAGGCAATTTTGGCCCAGATCAAGCCGTGTATGCAATAAATCATTTACATAATTATAAAATATGATTATAGTCTTGGCCTTATGAACTCCAAGATTCTGAGATCCGCGTGGCTTGCTGGCTCGCTATTGGTTACTCCCGCTCCCGCGGAAGAGACTATGGTGCGCGATGGTTTGCATCATGACCTTGAGGAGCAGGCGTGTAACCATGAGTATGTCATTTTTGGTGATACCAACCATTTCGACCCAGCCATCATGAAGTTTGTCGGAGAACGTCATACGGTCGCCGCGATGCGGGAATGCGGGATCAATAAAATCTTTCTCGAGCTTAAACCAGAGCACCAAACGGTCATCGATGCCCTTATAACGGGGCAGATAACCCGTAATGATTTTGTAGCAAATAATTTGGTTCCTATTCGCGGGGATAGTGAAGCGCTGGCCGATATGATTTTGGCTTTGGGCGCGGCGGGCATGGACGTCTATGCGGCGGACAGGTCAGCGCAGGAATTGGATACAATGGCGCATATTCCTTCGATTATGCAGGGGTTTTTTGCCTTTGGCGAAGTGGTTATGGCAGCGGGCGAGGAAGATTTGGCCGCCGATATCATTTCCCATGCACTTGGCGTGCAGACTTTAAGCGCGGAAAGCATGCAGCGTATGGCGGAAATTGTTCATGCCAATCAAGATCACCCGTCTTTTCAAAAGGCGCAGGATTTTTTCGCCCAGGCCGATCGCATTAAGGCAGAAGGTCCCAAACGCACCGATGATTCTATGCTTGCGGATTTCATCCAGACTCACAAAGCGCAAGGGGAACGAGTTGCCATTATGATCGGAAATGCGCATCCGGCAGACCGTGAAAAAGGTATTGATGTTCTGCTGGGGCCTGACAAGACGGCGTGGCTCGCCTTGCATGGCGAAAACGGAAGTAAGAACACGGTCCCGGCCGACAGAATTTACGATTTGACTGCACGGGAAGTCATAATTCCCGCGCCTATCCCTTAAAATCCGCAAAAATGCTTGGTTTGCCGATGCGTTCCTGATAAGAAAATACGTTCAATTTTCAGGTAAACGTTAAGGAATATCATGCATCTTTACAGAACCCACACATGTGGCCAGCTCACCAAAAGCGATGTCGGCGCGAGCGTTAAACTTTCGGGGTGGATTCACCGCAAGCGCGATCATGGCGGGGTTCTGTTTATCGATCTGCGCGATACGACGGGCCTGACCCAATGCGTGGTGGAAGAGGGCTCGGCCTTGCTCGCCGAAATCGAAAAAATCCGCGTTGAAAGTGTTGTCACGGTGTCCGGCGAAGTCGTCGCGCGTAGCGAAGGCACGGTGAACGCCAATATGCCGACCGGCGCGATCGAACTGGTGATCAAAGGCATCGAGGTTCAATCCGAAGCCGCGATCCTGCCCTTCCAGGTGGCCGAAGATGACGGCGCGGGCGAAGATTTGCGCCTGAAATACCGTTACCTTGATCTTCGCCGCGAAGGGATGCACAAACGCATTCGCCTGCGCAACAACGTCGTGTCTTCCATGCGCCGCCGCATGGTGGAACAAGGGTTTCAGGAATTCCAGACGCCGATCCTCACTGCCTCTTCTCCGGAAGGCGCGCGCGACTATCTCGTCCCATCCCGTTTGCACCCGGGCAAATTCTACGCATTGCCACAGGCTCCGCAGCAGTTCAAACAACTGCTTATGATGTCCGGCTTTGACAAATATTTCCAGATCGCGCCGTGTTTCCGCGATGAAGACGGCCGTGCCGACCGCCTCGCCGAATTCTACCAGCTTGATATGGAGATGAGCTTCGTTCAACAGGAAGACATTTTCCGCGTCATGACCAAAGTCGTTGGCGATATCTTCGAAGAATTCGCAGACTTCACGGGCGAAAAACGCCGCGTTGAGTGGCTGCCCAACATGAAATATGCCGATGCGATGTTCAAATACGGATCCGACAAGCCGGATTTGCGCAACCCGCTGGTGATTTGCGATGTGACGGATGTGTTCAAACGCGATGATGTGACATTCAACGCGTTCAAGGGCGCGATTGAAAAAGGCGCGGTCGTTCGCGCCATCCGCGCGCCGAATGTGGCCGATAAACCGCGTTCCTTCTTCGACAAACTCAATGACTGGGCACGCGGCGAAGGTGCACCGGGATTGGGTTATATCACCGTGAAGGACGGCGTTGGCGCTGGCCCGATTGCGAAGTTTGTACCGGCGGAAGCACAAGCCGAACTCAACAAGGCCGCTGGCCTACAAGAAGGCGATGCGATTTTCTTTGTCTGCGATCGCGAAGACAAGGCCGCGAAAATGGCGGGCAAGGCACGCGATAAAATTTGCGATGACATGGATATCCGTGAGAAGGGCGTTTACAAACTCTTCTGGATTGTCGATTTCCCGATGTATGAATTCGATGAGAAGAACGGCAAGATCGACTTCTCCCACAACCCGTTCTCGATGCCGCAAGGCGGGCTGGACGCGCTCAATAACCAAGACCCTCTCACCATCCTCGCCACGCAATATGACTGTGTGTGCAACGGTTTTGAACTGGCATCGGGCGGCATTCGGAATCACCGCCCCGACATCATGGAAAAGGCGTTCGCGATTGCGGGATATGATAAGGAAGTGCTCGAAAAGAAATTCGGCGGTATGCTGAACGCCTTCCGTTTCGGCGCCCCGCCGCACGGCGGCTGCGCCTTCGGGGTTGACCGTATCATCATGCTATTGGCGGATGAACCGAACCTGCGCGAAGTCTATGCCTTCGTCATGAACGGCCAATATGAAGACCCGATGATGGCCGCGCCGAGCGACATCACGGAACAGCAACTGAAAGACCTTCATTTGAAATTGAATTTACCGAAGAAGGTGGAAGCGGCTTAAGAAATTTAAAACCCCGCGAAAGCGGGGTTTTAGCTATTTGAAAGAGGTCTTAATGAATAAAATTTCATTTATTTTATTATTTGCAGCAACAGTTCTTTTAAGCGTAGCTTGGCCGATAGCTTTAAGCATCAGCCTTAATCAAGCGTTAGATAAGTTTTTTGATTCAATATTTGTTCTGACTTCTTTTAGCACGTTTTTTGCAGCATTTTTTGGTGCGTGGGGTGCTCAGCATATTATTGAGCGCAAACAGTTGCTGCAGGAAATAAGAAATGTAAATGCTGCAATAACGACAAGTTTTACTATTTGTAGTGCTTTGATTGGCCTTAAAAAGCAGCATGTTATATCTATCTATCAACAATTCTTACGCGATAAATCCGCATATTATGCCGTATTAATGCAAGCGGCCTCTTTGCCTATTGGGCAAAGAATGGAAACCACTTTTCAAGGTGATTTTAGATCATTACAACTTCAAAAGCTACCTACAGAATTGCTACAAAATCAGGTTTTTGAAAAAGTTTCTGCATTAGGTCGGCCATTGGCTCTCGCAATAACTCTAAATCAATCGGCAGGCAGTCTATGGGATTCAGTGAATATGCGTAATGACTTAATTCAGAGTTTTAGAAGCGTAAAAAATGAGAAATTAGCTGAAATATATTTTGGAATTAATACGGGTTCATCTCATGATAATACTTATTCTGATCTAGTATCTGCGATATATAATCAATTAGATGATTGTATCTATTTTTCTGAACTTCTATGCAAGGATTTGCAAGATCATGGCG
>CBFGQF010000130.1:0-5407 GCA_965650865.1 uncultured Alphaproteobacteria bacterium
GACCTGCCCGTAATCGGTATCGATTTTTTTGATGACATGGCCTTCATAGAGCTTGTCGGAAAAGCGCCGCAAACGCATCAAGGTGCGGTCGCCAACTTTCAGGCTGGGATGGCCCCTTTTGTCATCGGGGGCCACTTCTATGCGCGGTCGCTCGCCTTGCGCCTCATTCCACTCAACGGGGCGCGCAAAGACGTCGCCGTCGATATCAATCTCGTAAACTTCGGCCACAACAACGGATGGCAAACCTTTCGGCACCGTATAGGTTTGTCCGGGCTGTTTGATGATGGTCCCATCTTCTTCCAGTTCGCGCAGGATATCCTTGATAACCCGCCTATCATCGCCCCTGATATTGAAGGCCGCGACGATTTCACGTTTGGTGAGCGGCGCAGGACTTTCCATGATCAGGCGGAGAACAGCGTCTTTGTCAGGCAATTGGTAGGTCATGAGTGATTGTAGAGCAGGGTATGGCCAATCCTCAATGCAATATTTTGGAAATAGGCCTGATATACAAGCAAAAAGCCCGCTATTCAGCGGACTTCTTGGTTTTCTTTGCCGCCGTCTTTTTGACCGCTGTTTTTTTGGTGGCGGTTTTCTTCACCGCGGTCTTTTTCGCCGCCTTCTTGGTTGCTTTCTTGGTTGCGGCCTTCTTCGCGGCCTTTTCGGCTTTCTCTGCCTCTTTCTTGGCTGCGGCTTCCTCTTTTTTCTTGGTACGCCAGCTGGGCTTCACCGGCTGTGCGAGTAATTCTACGGCGCGGTTCATGCCGATGGTCATCACATCATCGCCCTTCGGGATCGATTTGAAACGGTTGTTGTGTTTCAGGAACGGGCCAAAACGTCCAATGCCGGCTTCGATCTTCTTACCGTCCTCGGGGTGGATGCCGACTTCACGCGGCAGGGCGAGAAGTTTTAGCGCGGCAGCCAAATCAAACGTGGCGATATCGGCACCTTTGGGAATGCCCTGACGTTTCGGTTTTTCCTTGTTCTTCGGATCTGATTCAATTTCCGGCGGCAGATCGATCTGCACGTAAGGCCCGTACGGTCCGCGGCGCATGGAAACGGTGCGGCCTGTCTTTGGATCGGTGCCGAGGATTTTAGGCTCGTTGGCGAGTGCCGCCGCCGCAGAACTTTCGGCATCTTCCGATCCTTCCGCAACAGCGATTTCCAAAGGTTTGGTGAATTTACATTCAGGATAGTTGGAGCATCCGATAAAGGCACCGAACTTGCCGAGTTTCAATGACAGCCGGCCATTGTCACAGGCGGGGCATTTGCGCGCAGATTCGCCATCATGGAAGAAGTGGGGCGCAAGTTCTGCGTCCAGTTCGTCGATGACTTCGCTGATCTTCAAATCCTTGGTTTCACCAATCGCTTTGGAAAAATCGGTCCAGAACTGGCGGAGCGCTTCTTTCCATTGGACATGTCCGCCCGCAATGGCATCCAGTTCTTCTTCCAGATTGGCCGTGAAGTCGTAATCGACATAGCGCGGGAAGAAGCGGGTGAGGAAGGTCGTGACAAGACGGCCACGGTCTTCCGGGATAAAGCGCTTCTTATCCATTGTCACATAATTGCGGTCGCGCAAGACTTGCAGGATGGACGCATAAGTGGAAGGACGGCCGATGCCCAGCTCTTCCATTTTCTTCACCAGGCTCGCTTCGGAATAACGGGGCGGTGGCTGTGTGAAATGCTGGTTCTGGCGAACATCGATCAGTTTCGTCGCATCGCCTTGTTCCAATGGCGGCAGGCGTTTGTTTTCATCGTCCTCGCCATCTTCGTCATCCTTGTCTTCCTTATACAGCGTCAGGAAACCATCGAAGGTGATAACGGAGCCGGTAGCGCGCAGCACGACATCATCCGTACCGTCGGAAATATCGGCGGAAACCTGATCCATCACCGCGTTTTCCATCTGCGACGCCATCGTGCGTTTCCAGATAAGGTCATAGAGTTTGCGTTGCTGATCATCACCCGGCGCTTCGCGGCTTGTTGGTAGAACAGACAGATCGGTCGGGCGGATGGCTTCGTGCGCTTCCTGTGCGTTTTTCGCCTTTGATTTGTAAAGGCGCGGGGCATCGGGAAGATATTTCGTACCATATTCGCTTTTGATCACGGAACGGGCCTGCGCCACCGCATCATCGGACAACGTGGTCCCATCGGTACGCATATAGGTGATAAAGCCGGCCTCGTATAACCCTTGCGCGACGCGCATCGTGTGCGCAGCCGAGAAGCCCAGCTTGCGCGATGCCTCCATTTGTAGCGAGGATGTGATGAAAGGCGGATAGGGGTTTCGACGAACCTGTTTCTTTTCGACCTTCTGAACTTGCAGGGCCTTGTTACGAATGCGTAGTGCCGCAGCATTTGCGGCTTCTTCGTTCGGGATGTCGAGCTTGTCGAGCTTGTTCCCTGCAAGTGTCGTCAGGCGTGCGGTGAAAGGCGCGCCGTCCTTGCTGTGCAGAAGCGCTTCGATGCTCCAGTATTCTTGGGCTCTAAATTTTTCAATCTCGGCTTCGCGTTCGCATATCAGGCGCAGGGCAACCGATTGAACGCGGCCGGCAGATTTCGATCCCGGCAATTTACGCCACAGGACGGGAGAAAGGTTGAAGCCGACAAGGTAGTCAAGTGCGCGGCGCGCGAGGTAAGCATCGATCAAATCCTGATCAAGGGCGCGCGGACGGTTGAATGCTTCCTGCACGGCTTTCTTGGTAATCTCGTTAAACGTCACGCGCTGGACATTCTTGCCTTTCAGAAGGCTGGCATCTTTCAGAATCTCTTCAATGTGCCATGATATGGCTTCCCCCTCGCGGTCGGGGTCGGTTGCGAGGAAGATGGTGGCGGCGGACTTTACGGCCTTTTTGATATCGCTGACGTTTTTATAGGCACGCTCGCCCAGTTCCCATTTCATCGCGAAATCTTGATCGGGGAGGACAGATCCATCCTTGCCGATCAGGTCGCGGACATGCCCGTAGGAGGCCAGCACCTGGAAATCGCCCCCCAGATACTTATTAATGGTTTTCGCCTTCGCGGGCGATTCAACGATAACGAGATTATCCGCTGCCACGTAAGTCCTTAATTTATCAAAACAATTCTATTTCCGGGCAGTCTTTGCAGGCGGCCCGCCAGCTCCAGTTCCAGTAAGATCATTTGGACCGAAGGAATAGTCAGATGACAGTTTCTGACCAATTCGTCAACTGTAACGGGGGCAGATGACATATTCTGTAAAATAATCTCGCGAACGGCCTCGGCGTCATTATCGTCGAGAACCTGTGGCATCCATTCGTCCTGACGGGACTCTTGCAGGGTGGGGGATGTGGTGCGGAAGCTGTTCAGATTCTCTAGAACATCTTCCGCCGATTGTACCAGTGTCGCGCCGTCGCGGATCAGTTTGTTCGGTCCCGCCGCACGCGGATCGAATGGGTGTCCGGGCACGGCATAGACATCGCGGCCCTGTTCCGCCGCCATGCGCGCGGTGATAAGCGAGCCGGATTTGAGCGTGGCTTCGACGACGACAACGCCGGATGACAGGCCGGAGATAATGCGGTTGCGTTTGGGGAAATGCCTTGCAAGCGGTTCCATGGTCAGCGGGCTTTCGGCGACGATGCACCCTTGTTCCGCAATCGCATGATAGAGTTTTTCGTTTTCCGGCGGGTAAATAATGTCGATACCACCCGCAACAACAGCGATGGTGCCAGTGGAAAGTGCCCCACTATGCGCCGCCGTATCAATGCCACGTGCGAGGCCGGATGCGATGATTTGTCCAGCCTGTCCCAAATCGCGTGAAATCTTTTCCGCAAACTTGCGTCCATTGAGCGAGGCATTGCGCGCGCCGACTATACCAATAGTTGACCGGTTCAATAATTGTTTGTTGCCAAGTACGGAAAGAACAGGCGGTGCGTCTTCTGTGGCGGCGAGGGCGAGGGGATAAAATTCATCCGCGGCAAAAATAAAATCGCCGCCTTTTTTACGAAGCTGTTCCCATTCGCGCGTCACCGCAAATTCTTCGGTAACGTTCAGGCCTTTCAAACGGCCGCCGCGTTTGGCAAGGCCGGGCAAAGCTTCGATAGCCTTTTTGGCGGAACCATATGTTTGCAAAAGATTGTAGAACGTGATCGGCCCGATATTGTCGGTGCGGATCAGGCGCAGCCATGCGATTTTCTCTGCTTCATCCAGCGTCAATTGTTTGGTGGCGCTGCCGGATGAAAACAGGCTCATTTTTTCTGCCCGATCTTTGGTTCTTCGCCTTTCATCAGGCGCCCAATATTCGCGCGGTGCTTGAACCAGACAAGCGTTGCGATAAGCCCGCACAGCGCCGTGAAATTGGCATCACCGACAAGAAAATAGGCGAAGAACGGTGCCGCCGCCACCGCGATGAGGGCGGAGAGGGAGGAATAGCGTGTAACAACAGCGGTCAAAAGCCAAACGCCGCAGGCGGCAACACCAATGAGGGGTTTCAGCGCGAGCAAAGTACCGAGTGTGGTGGCAACACCTTTACCGCCTTTGAATTTCAGCCAGACGGGGAAGAGGTGGCCAATTAGAGCGGAAAGCCCTGCCAGCATTTCGATGTTAAAATCTTTGGTCAAAAAATAGGCGATCATAACGGCCGCCGCGCCTTTCAAGCCATCCAGAATCAATGTCGCAAGAGCGAGTTTTTTATTGCCCGTGCGCAAAACATTGGTCGCGCCGATATTCCCCGACCCGATATCGCGGATATCGCCATATCCGCCAAGCTTGGTCAGGATTAGCCCAAACGGAATAGATCCGAGTAAATATCCGCCGATGATTGCGAGTGCGTAGAGCATTATATTTTACCTTTTAGCAGCAGATCCATCACCGCCATGCGTGTCGGCACGCCGTTGCGCACCTGTTCAAGGATGAGGGAGCGTTCTTTATCATCCGCCACACCGCCGTCGATTTCAATGCCGCGGTTCATGGGGCCGGGGTGCATGACAACGGCATGCGGCGCCGCATAGGCGAGTTTATCGTAGGTCAAACCATAATCACGGAAGAAGGCCTCGTCCGATTCAATCAGTCCGGCCTTCATGCGTTCCTTCTGGTTACGCAGCATCATGACGACATCGCACCCCGCAAGCCCGTCTTTCATATTGTCGAACGCCTGCACACCTTCGGCCGGAAATTTTTCCGGCTTCAGATAGGGTGGGGCAACGATGTTGACCTCAACCCCCATCTTGCGCAGCAGGATCATATTGCTCGACGCCACACGGCTATGTGCGATATCGCCGCAGATGGCAACCTTCAGGCCTTCCAGCTTGCCGAAACGGCGGCGCATAGTCAGGGCATCAAGCAACGCCTGCGTCGGGTGTTCACGGTAACTATCGCCCGCATTGATGACGGGGCAATCGACAAGGTTTGCGATGAAGCGTGGCGCGTTATATTCGCTATGGCGCACGACAATCGCATC
>CBFGQF010000131.1:0-5399 GCA_965650865.1 uncultured Alphaproteobacteria bacterium
ATCATCGTCACGAAGCAAATCTGTACGGCCTGTCAGTGGTCTGCCATTTGCTGGTGGTTACAAATGTGGAGTGAAAGAGAATGTTTCATCGTACGACGAACAATGGCGTCAATACCCCCCCGCAGCCCGAAGAATTCGAAGCCGCAGGTCAGCAGCAATCGTTTCCTTACCAGACAAAGGTTATTGAACAATCCGCTGTCGAGCGTTATGCGCGTTCGGAAGCCGCCCGTCGTCCGTCCGCAGCCCCGGTTGCCAACCAAAGCGAGCCATTGACCGGCAACCAGTTTTATGTTTATGAATCTCAAAATCCCTACGAAGAAGAAAAGGACACTCAACCCATGAATTCCGCCGAAGACAACAAAGAGAACAAGACAGAATCCGCTGCTGCCCCGAATTCCCGTATTGATATTCCGGGTGGCGTATTCTCCCGTCCCGGCCAGCCGCCGATCGCGGGCCGTGCTCCCGGTGCTTATCCGGGTGCCTATCCTGGCGCGACGACATTCGGCCAGACATCTGTTGCAACATCGAATGATGCTGCCGCAGGCCGTAAACTCTATATCGGTCAGGGCATCACCCTTTCCGGCGAAATCGAAGCTTGCGATCACTTGGTCGTTGAAGGTGTTGTCGAAGCCGCGCTGAAAGGTGCAAGCGTTCTGGAAATCGCCGAGTCCGGCGCGTTCTATGGAACGGTTGACATCGATGAAGCCACAATCGCCGGCCGTTTCGAAGGCGACCTGACGGTTCGTGGCCGCCTGACAATCAAAGCATCCGGTTCCATCACCGGCGCGGTCACATACAAAGAACTGGCCGTTGAAGCCGGTGCCGCCGTTGACGGTAAACTGACGCCGCTCGATGCGAAAAACGCTGGCGCACGCAACAACAAATCTGACAACAAGTCTGCTGCTCCCCGCAAGACAACAGACTTCGGGGCAGAGCTGCCGTTTGAAGGCAAGGCTGTTGCCGCCGAGTAATTTCCATTTCCTAGGGTAATGTACAATGAAAACCGGGCAGCGATGCCCGGTTTTTTCTCTTTGATACCGTTGTCGTCAACCGTCGCTGCGCTCCGTCGAGCCAACGGTCCTATTGCTACGCCGTCTTGTTTTTGAAGGCGCAAAGATCACGCACCACACATTGCGCGCATTTGGGGGAGCGCGCGGTGCACACGTAACGTCCGTGCAGAATCAGCCAGTGATGGGCGTGGAGCAGGAATTCATCCGGCACCACTTTCTCCAGCTTTTCCTCGACCTTTTCGACGCTGTCGCCCGGTGCAAGGCCCGTGCGGTTGCTAATCCGGAAGATATGCGTGTCGACCGCGATCGTTGGCTGGCCGAAGGCGATGTTCAAAACCACATTGGCGGTTTTGCGTCCGACGCCGGGAAGTTTGACGAGTTCATCCCGTGATTGCGGAACCTCGCCGCCGTAGCGCTCGACCAGAATTTTGGAGAGCAGGTAGACATTCTTTGCCTTGGCATTGAAAAGGCCGATTGTCTTGATGCAATCACGGATTTTGTCTTCGCCGAGTTTGACCATCTTCGCCGGTGTGTCCGCGGCCTTGAAAAGGGCGGGGGTCGCCTTGTTCACGCCCTTATCCGTTGCCTGCGCCGACAGGACGACGGCAACCAGAAGCGTGAAAGGGTTGGTATAATCCAGCTCCCCCTTCGGTTCGGGGTTTTGCGCCCGAAGGCGGCGGAAGAATTCGATAACTTTGGCTCTTGTCATAGGATTTTATAACCTATCCAAAACTTGCATGCGGGATAAATTTTATATATCCATAATTGATGAGCAAATTTGTCCCAGAACCTGAAATTTTTCTGCCCGGTCAGAAATTGCCGGAATCTATCACAAGCGTTCGTGCCTTCAATGATCCCGCATCGTCGACAGTAGTGGAGGCCGAAGTTGAAGCGCGGATGTCCAAATCCCAAAAGGAATGGGAGGCTGAAGACATTATTCATTTTCGGACATATACTCAGGATAGAACGGGCAATGAAACATCGGAAGAAATTGAAAAACGCCTTCTTCAGGACATTGAAGAGATAAGCGCAGAAATGAAGAACCCTAGCGTCATTACAGTGGATGAGAAAACGGAAATCATTCTGCCAAACGTTTCTGCTTATTACGTATTCAAACTTTAAAGCCTCACGATCACAAGAAACGGGTTGGAAAGCCCCCGTTTTTGTATCAAGGTGCCGTTATGGGCGATTTCAAAGACGATATCATCACGAAAGCCATTGATTACCTGGCGGCGCACGGGCATGAGAATCCCGATCTTGATAGTCTTGGGGCCCGGTTCGGGTATGAAGCCACACATTTCCAAAAGCTGTTCAAAGAGAAAGTCGGCATCAGCCCCAAACGCATGATGCAGTTCATGAATTACAAACGCGCACGGGACTTTCTTCTAGAGGGTTATCCAACCCTTGATGCGGCGTATCAGGCGGGGTTGTCGAGCGCGGGCCGTCTGCACGATTTGTTTGTGGCGTGCGAAGCTGCGACGCCCGGCATGGTACAACGGCGCGGCGATGGGATGACCATAACCTATGGCTATCATGCATCGCCGATTGGTGATTTGCTTATCGCGCAAACGCAGATTGGTGTTTGCTGGCTCGGTTTCGTGATCGGCAATGATCGCGCCGAGCCTTTCCGCCGCATGAATAAACACTGGCCATGTGCCAACTTTTTAGAGAATGCAGAAGTAACGCGCAGCGCGGCGGAGCATGTCATGCATATCTGGCAAGGGCAGGGTGACCGCGCGAACAAGTTGCGGCTTGACCTCCACGGCACCAATTTCCAGATACAGGTCTGGCGCGCCCTTTTGAAAATACCAACAGGCGGGGCGGTGAGTTATCAGCAGATTGCCGCCGCGCTGGGTGATGCCAATGCCTGCCGCGCCGTCGGCACAGCGGTTGGAGCCAACCCCATCACCCTTTTGATTCCCTGTCACCGCGTGATCCAGCGCAGCGGCATTGTAGAGAACTACGCCTGGGGATCTGCGCGCAAGAAGATGTTATTGGGCTTAGAGGCCGAGAACATCCCGCATGGTATAGAGCCCGGCAGGCTTCCCTTGTAACCATTCGGCGGCTTTCAAAGCGCCGCGCGCGAACAGGGTGCGGTCCGATGCCTTGTGCGCGAGTTCGATCCGTTCTCCCATGCCGTAAAAGGTCACCGTGTGTTCGCCAACCACATCGCCGCCGCGGGACACGGCATAACCGATATCACCGTCTTTGCGTTTGCCTTTGCGGTTGTCAACGAAGTCGCCGCCGCCGCGCCCAGATTGCGCGGCCTTGCCCAGCGCCAATGCCGTGCCGGAGGGCGCATCAATCTTATTCTTATGGTGCGATTCAAAAATTTCGATATCCCAGTCGGGACCAAGGCGCGCCGCCGCCTGTTCCACCAACGCCAGCAGGAGATTGACTCCCACGCTCATATTCGCGGCATAGACGATAGGAATTTCTTTGGCAGCATCGGCGATTTTCGTTTCCAGATCGTGTGTGATACCGGTCGTGCCGATCACCAGCGAGGTTTTGTTTCGGATGGCGGCGGCAATATTCGTCAGTGTAGCCTCCGGTGTGGTGAAATCGATCACGCAGTCACAGGCCTGCATCAGTTCATCGGCGTCCGTGACGACGCCATATGGTTCAGAGGGAAAATGTTCGGGATGAAGCGTGCGCGTACTGACGCAGGCGAGGGTCAATCCCGGCCATGCGCCCGATTGTAGTTCCCTCACCAGAATCTGGCCGACCCGGCCTTTATATCCCGCGATTCCTATTTCCATGATTTGATCCTATGCCACCGTTAACGTTTGTCTAGTTCGTTTGGCGTTTTTATGCATTTTTCAGAAATCTATAATCCATTAGTTTGTTTTTCGATTTTCTTCGCCTGCCTATGCTTTTTTTCAAAGACATCAAAGGGATAATAGGATTAAATTCCCAAATTGTCAAGTTCTATCTATGTCACGAATGGCGACGGAAAGGCGCACCGTGCAGTTCATCTTGCCTTCGTCGTTGTAAGTGTCGATTTGCCAAAGATGCGTGGTCCGTCCAAGGTGGATCGGTTTACAAATACCGGTGACATGGCCGGAAGAAACGGGGCGAAGATGGTGGGCATGGATTTCAAATCCATTGGCGCGCTGTTTATCGCCATCGATGCACATCCAGGCGGCGATACTGCCCAGGCTTTCGGCCAGAACGCAGGAGGACCCGCCATGCAGAATGCCGAAGGGTTGTTTGGTGCGTTCATCAACCGGCATTGTGGCCTTTAAATAATCATCCCCGATTTCCGTGATACGGATATCCAGATGTTTGTTGATGTTGTCTTTTTGCACGCCGCGCAGGTCGTTCAAATCTTCAAGCGTGAATGTTTTGTGCCAGATGCTCATGGGGAAAAGATACACCAATCCCTAGGTCGGTGAAAGCCTGAAAGGGCCAAGTTAGCTCTTCAAATCAGACCATAGGTCTTTCATCTTTGACATGAAACCTTCGGATTCCGGTGAGTGACCGGATTTTTCCGCCGCCAGATCATCCGCCAGTTTGCGCATCATGTCTTTTTGCTTGCTGTTGAGATTGACAGGCGTTTCGACAAAAATTTCGATGAACAAATCGCCACGCGAGTCAGACCGCATGATCGACATGCCTTTGCCGCGCAGGCGGAATTGCTGACCCGTTTGCGTGCCCGCCGGAATCTTGACATTGTTGCGCGAACCATCGATGGAGGCGACTTCAATCTCCCCGCCAATTGCGGCGGTTGTCATCGGGATTGGCACGCGGCAATAAAGATTGCTGCCGTCACGTTCAAAGAGTTTGTGTGGTTTGATGTTGATGAGGACATATAGATCGCCCGCAGGGCCGCCGCGCAGACCCGCTTCACCTTCACCCGCAAGGCGGATGCGGCGCCCCGCATCAATGCCCGCCGGTACAGAGACTTTCAAGGTTTTTTCCTTGCGCACGCGGCCCGCGCCGTTGCATTTGCGGCACGGGTCTTTGATGACGGAGCCCGCCCCGCCGCAGGTGGAGCAGGTGCGCTCTATCGTGAAGAAACCCTGCTGCGCGCGCATGCGGCCCGACCCGTGACAGGTGGGGCATGTTTCCGCGCCCTTTGTGTCTTCAGAGCCAGACCCATCACATTTATCGCATGTGTCGTTGACCGGTATTTTGATTGTGACTTCTTTGCCGTTAAAGGCATCTTCAAGGGAAATATCATAGGCGTATTGCAGATCGGAGCCGCGTGTCGAGGCAGAAGCCCGTCCACCGCCGCGGCCGCCCATCATATCGCCAAACATGTCTTCGAAAATATCGGAGAAGGCACCGCCGAAGCCGGCACCACCGCCAAAGCCACCGCCGCCGAAACCGCCGCCGCCCATCGAGCCGTCAAACGCGCTCTTGCCAAACCGGTCATAGGCCGCGCGT
>CBFGQF010000132.1:0-5392 GCA_965650865.1 uncultured Alphaproteobacteria bacterium
GCCTGCTGCGACCAAAACCAGCGCGAACGCGCCAAGGCCGGTCAAAACCATATGTTTCTGGCGTCTGGTCATGTCAGTAACTCCTCGCTTATTGAATATCCGTTCTATAAACGGCCAGCAAGCGGCCTAGGTTCCCGCCAAACAAAAACCCCGCCATATAGCGGGGTTTTTAATAGTCGATCCAAAGGCTTAGTGACAGTGGCCGCCACCGCAACCGCAGCTTCCGCCCTTTGTTGTGCCTTTATCTTGTTCTTTGCCTTCCGGCTTTTTTGTATCTGTGGACATCTCGATGTTTCCTTTCCGTTAAACCCGTCTGGCCCGTTACTATCGGGCATATCTACACAATACCATATACGCTTTAAGCGCTGAAAGGCAAGGACATGAAAACCACGCCCCTGCACGCCGCCCACACCGCCCTGTCGGCCAAAATGGCCGAATTCGCGGGTTACGACATGCCGATCCAGTATCCGGATGGGGTTCTGGCCGAGCACAACTGGACCCGTGAAAAGGCCGGCCTGTTCGATGTCTCCCACATGGGGCAAGTCATCGTGGAAGGCGAAGACGCGACCGCCTTCTTTGAAAAGCTGACCCCGTCTTCCTTTTCAAAACTCGGGGAAAATGTCGCCAAATACACAGTCCTGACCAATGCAGAAGGCGGCATTATTGACGACCTGATCGTCACGCGCCTTGGCCCCGATAGATTCTTCGCCGTTATCAATGCGGGCTGTAAGGACAAGGACATCGCATGGATGCGGCAGAACCTGCCCGGCGGCGTCACGCTTACGCATCTCGAAGACCGCGCCCTGCTCGCCCTGCAAGGCCCGAAAGCCGAAGCCGCGCTGCGTGATGTACTGAAAATCGATGCAGGCGACCTTGGCTATATGCGCATTCGTATCGAGGGCGATATCTATATCTCCCGCCTTGGCTATACAGGTGAAGATGGTTTTGAAATCAGCATCCCTGCCAAAAACGCCGCCGCGATCTGGGACCGGTTCTTGGCGCATGCAGATGTCAAACCAATCGGCCTGGCCGCGCGTGATTCCTTGCGCCTTGAAATGGGCTATCCGCTTTATGGCCATGACATCACGGCGGAAACATCGCCTGTCGAGGCCGCATTAACTTGGGTGATGGGGAAAGACCGCACGGGTTATATTGGTGCGGATATCATTTCCCGCCAGCTTACGAACGGCACAGAGAGGGTCCGCGTCGGCTTTAAACTGACCGACAAAGGCATCGCCCGCGAAGGCGCGGAAATCCTCAATCCGGCAGGCGAAAAAATTGGGGATGTAACCTCTGGTGGCTTCTCCCCCACCTTGAGTGAAGCGGTGGGGCAAGGCTATGTTAAAACGACTTATAGCAAGATCGGCGCGGAAGTACTGGTGCGCGTGCGCGGACGGGATATTACAGGCGTCATCGCCGCCCTGCCCTTTGTAGAGCCTAAAACAAAAAGAGGAAAATAATGAGCGACGTAAAATACACGAACGATCATGAATGGATCAAAGTCGATGGCGACACCGCATGGATCGGGATTACGACCTATGCCCGCCACGCGCTCGGCGATCTTGTCTATCTTGAACTCCCCGAAACAGGCCGCAGCGTAAGCAAGGGCGACAACTTCGCCGTGGTGGAATCCGTCAAGGCCGCATCGGAAATCTACACACCCGTGAGTGGTGAGATCGTTGAAGTCAATGAAGCTCTTCAAGACAACCTCGATGACCTCAAAGAAGACCTTGATAAAGGCTGGATCATCAAGGTGAAAATGACGTCTCCAGATGAAGCCGCCGCGCTGATGGACAAAACCGCGTATGAAAAATTCACGGAGTCTTTAAGCTGATGCGTTATCTTCCCCTGACAGCAGACAACCGTAAGGAAATGCTGACCACCATCGGCGCACCGTCGGTCGATGATTTGTTCAAGGATGTTCCAAAGAGCGCGATGCGAAACGCTCTTGCGAATGTACCGATGCATCAGGGGGAATTGGAGGTCGAGCGTAAACTGTCCGGATACGCCAATCAAAACCACCATGCGGGCAAAGGGCCGTTCTTCCTCGGCGCGGGATGCTATTATCACCACATTCCGGCGAGCGTCGATTACATCATTCAGCGCAGCGAATTCCTGACCGCCTATACGCCGTACCAACCGGAAATCGCGCAAGGCACATTGCAGGTGATCTTTGAATATCAGTCGATGATCGCGCAATTGACGGGGCAGGATGTCGCCAACGCATCGATGTATGACGGCGCGACATCGATGGCCGAGGCCGCCCTAATGGCGCAGCGGATTACGAAGCGCAGCAAAGTCGTTCTGGCGGGCGCCATCCACCCGCACTATGTGGAAGTGCTCAAAAGTTACACCACAGACGTTCACGAGCATCGGTCCGACACGCCGCAAGGCGGGGCTGCGAACGATGCTCCTCTTAAAGAGGCGGCTTGTATCATCGTGCAATCACCAGACTTCTTCGGACGCCCGCAGGATTATGCGCACTACAGAAAATTGTGTGATGACAACGGTGCACTGCTGATTGTCGTTATTAATGAAATCGTGTCGCTCGGATTGCTCGACGCGCCATCGCTTGCCGATATCGTGTGCGGTGAAGCACAGTCCATCGGACTTCCTATGTCTTACGGCGGGCCCCATCTCGGCTTCTTCGCGTGTAAGGAAAAATATCTGCGGCAGATGCCGGGCCGCCTCTGCGGTGAAACGGTTGATGCCGATGGCAAGCGCGGCTTCGTCCTGACGCTTTCCACCCGCGAACAACATATCCGCCGGGAAAAGGCGACATCGAACATCTGCACGAACCAAGGCCTTTGCGCCCTCGCCTTTACTGTACATTTGGCGCTGCTCGGCGAAAACGGCCTGAAACAACTCGCCCGCATCAATCATGAAAAGGCCTGCGATCTCGCCGATGCGCTTTCGAATGTCAAAGGCGTGAAAGTCGAAAACGAAATATTCTTCAATGAATTTGTTATCTCTGTTTCAAATGCAAACAACGTCGTTGAAAAACTGGCGGCCAAAGGCATTATCGGCGGCTACGCAATTGATGATAACCGCCTGCTCGTCACCGCCACCGAAATGACAAGCGATGACGACATCGCGCAATTCTGCAAAGCCTTGAACGAGGTGCTGGCATGACCCAATCCGCCCTGAAAAACGATAACGCTGGCCTGTCTGACAATCCGGCAAAAATGGAACAGACACGCGGTCTCAATTACGATGAAAACCTGCTCTGGGAAAAAGGGCAAGGCGATCACTCCGGGGTCGATCTGCCAGCGCCGAAAGGCACCAAGCTCCGTACAGGGCAAAAGGCGCGGGAAAATATCGGCCTGCCACAGGTCAGCGAACCGCAAGTCGTGCGCCATTTCGTGCGCCTTTCGACCAAGAATTATTCCATCGATAGTGGCTTCTTCCCGCTCGGCTCCTGCACGATGAAGCACAATCCGCGCCTGAATGAAAAAATGGCGCGGCTACCCGGCTTTGCGCATGTGCATCCCCTGCAACCGGCCTCAACCGTTCAAGGCGCGTTGAAAGTAATGTTTGAACTTCAGGAATGGCTGGCGGAACTAACCGGCCTGCCCGGCGTCTGCCTGACGCCCGCCGCAGGCGCGCATGGCGAACTCGCCGGAGTCATGACCATCAAACGCGCGCATGAATTGAACGGGCAAGGCCACCGCTCCGTTCTCCTAGTCCCCGACTCGGCGCACGGCACCAACCCCGCAACGGCCGCCATGTGCGGATATGATATCCGCGTGATCCCAACCCGCGAAGGCGGACGGGTTACGATAGCGGCGTTCAAGGAAGCGCTTGGCGATGGCGCGGACGTTGCCGGCATGATGGTGACAAACCCTAACACCTGTGGCCTGTTCGAACGCGACATTATCGAGATTGCAGACTTGCTGCATCAGGCAGGCGGATATTTCTATTGCGACGGCGCAAACTTTAACGCGCTGGTCGGGAAAATCCGGCCCGCCGATATCGGCGTCGATGTCATGCACATCAATCTGCACAAGACCTTCTCCACTCCGCATGGCGGCGGTGGCCCCGGTTCAGGGCCGATTTGCACCAGTGAGGCCTTACGCCCCTACGTCCCCGCCCCTGTCGTATTGAAAGATGGCGAACAATACCGTTTGGAAAACAACGAAGAGCGCCCCACCAATTGCGGGCGCATCAAGGGATTTCAGGGGCAATTCGGCATGCATGTCCGCGCCCTCACTTATATGATGAGCCACGGCGCGGATGGCCTGCGCCAAGTGTCGGAAGATGCGGTTCTCAGTGCGAATTACATCCTCTCCCAGCTTAAAGATTTCTACCATGTGCCGTTCGAAGGCCCGTGCATGCATGAATGTCTTTTGACCGACAAGAACCAGAAAGAGGCGGGCGTCACCACGCTCGATATCGCAAAGACACTGGTCGAACACGGCATGCACCCGATGACGGTGTATTTTCCGCTGGTGGTACAGGGGGCAATGCTGATCGAACCAACGGAAACTGAAACCAAGGCTTCGCTCGACCGGTTTATTCATGTCATGCAAAATATTGCGCAGGACGTCAAAGCGGGCGATACCGAGAAATTCCATCACTATCCGCAATCGGCACCCACCCGCCGCCTCGATGAGGTCAAAGCCGCGCGCGAACCGAAATTACGTTATAAGGCAACGCCAGCATGACGCGTCTGCTCGTCCTCCTTTCAATTATCCTTGCGATTGGTGCCTGCGAAAGCACCAAAAGCAAGCGCATGCCCGTAACGCCCCAGCCGATGGTGTGCGCAGGCAATATGCCGGCGAGCATCACGCTCTACTCACCCGAGGAAGCCAAGCTGATCTTTGAAGAAAAATCATACATTCTGGAACGCGAAACCACGGCCTCCGGCGTTAAATACGCCAAAGGCAAGATGGCCTTCTGGAACAAGGGAATCAACGCCGTCATCACAAACGGGGATAAAGCCGTGAATTGCACCTATATTCCCAAACCGGGCCTATAAAACGGGGGAAAACATTATCAAGACTGGCCCTTCTCGCGGCTTCGGGCGATAATCAGACAAGTCTTATTGATTCGGGTTCCATTCGCCCGTTCGGTTATCCACGCTTAGCTGAATCCACATGCGCCGATCAAAAATACTGGCCCTTGCCGCCGCCACATTCATCATACCGCTCGCCGCCTGTTCCTCCACGGGTAGCGACGTCTCATCTCTCGATATGTTCCCCGAAGAACGCCAGAAGGTTGACCCTTCGGACACCCTTCTCCTCGCGGCGGTTCAACAATATCTGGTCAATATCGACGGCCCGAAAAATTCGCAATTCGAATATGTGCGAAAAGATTTGAATGGCGATGGATTGCGCGAAGGGATTGTGATGTTCAATCTGCCCCACACTTACTGGTGCGGGTGGAGCGGTTG
>CBFGQF010000133.1:0-5390 GCA_965650865.1 uncultured Alphaproteobacteria bacterium
TCGACCGTGATATAGGGAACAGGCATCGCCGGCATCTCACCGCCCATCTGTCCAACTGCGCTCGCTGGCATTAATGTCTGCACAACACCAAATCCACCGATAAGGACGAGGACGGTGGCGGCACTTAGAAGAAACTTGTTCGAAGGACGGCGGGACATAATGATTTCTCTCCTATAAAAAATCTCTTAGCGGTCAATTGTTGTAAGATACACCCAGAATGCGCGCCACACCGGGCTTCAGGTCGCGTTCCAGGCCTTCTATGCTGTTATGGATGCGGGCCATCATCATGAGCCCGGTAATGAAGTCATGCACTTCTTCGGTTTTATTGTCGATTTCGGATTGTGAAATCAGGCCCTCCTGGGCTGCCTGCTCCAATATTTGGCGCATATAGAATTTGCAACGGGTAAACATATCATTGACCGCATTGTTGATATCCTGCGCCTCATCGCCAATCATTTCCGAGGCAAGGGCCCCGAGCGGGCAGCCACACACACGGCCATATTTCTTTATTGTGTCACGTTGTTCCTCGATTACGGAGTCAGCCATTTTTTCAAGGCGCCGGATGGCGGACAAATCGGCGGCAAAAAGCTGTTCCATGTCCGGCTTGATGACTTCTTCGTAATATTCCTGCATCGCAGCGATAGCGAGGCCCTGCTTGGAGGGGAAATAATGGTAAAAGCTGCCTTTTTTGACATCGGCGGCCTTGCAAATGTCGTCCACGCTGACGGATCCATAGCTGGAAGTCCACAGCAAATCGGTTGCTGTGTCGATCAGTTTCTGCCGTGTTCCGGTGTCTGGACGGGCCATGATCTTTCTTCTTATGCGCTGTGGTAATCCCCCACACAAATAGAGTTTTTTACCAAACAGTCAACTATTATCGGAGAAATTAATTTTACCTATATTTTCCATGGATTTAACGGAACGATAACTGCGGAATGGCGTATACTAGACAGGTAAGGAGGCCTCCATGAGTCTGGACCCCACGATTCTGTTTTTTCCGCAATATCAGGCGGGATATGTCCCAAGCAACATTCCGGCGGGTACCCCCGCGCTTCGTGCTATCTGGCAGAAGGCGCCAGGATTTGTCGAGGTGCCATTGCAGCCGACCGACATAGCGGACAAGCAGACGGAAGGCGGCATTCATTTCCGCGAGATTCTGAATCGTCAGATACATGATGCAATGGAGATCGTCGAACGGATCAGGCCCGAATTCATTGTGACTACGGGCGGTGATTGCGGCGGGTCGTTTGTCCCGATCGCCTATATGAATGAAAAATATCATGGCGGTATTGGCATTATATGGGTTGATGCCCATGCCGATATCCACGTGCCGTCCACTTCGCCATCCGGCAATTACCATGGCATGGTCTTACGCCACCTTATGGGGGATATTGAATTCGACGTGCAGCCGAAATTGCCTTTGCGGCCTGAACAGATTGCCTATCTGGGCCTGCGCGATACAGAAGTTGAAGAAGACGCCGTGATAGCGCATTACGGGATACCGCGTTTCAGCGCGAAGGACATTATGTATGATAATAGACCACTCGATGCCGTTATCGATCATTTCAAACGAAATGGCATGACGCATATCCATCTTCATGTCGATTGCGATGTCATGGACGAAAAAGTATTTCCGTTCGTGCATGTGCCGGAACCGGGCGGTCTCACCCTGCAGCGGCTTTTAGAAATATTGCAGTATCTGCGGGGTGCGATGCCGATGTCCGGATGTTGCCTGACCGAATACGCCCCGTCCGAAGAAGGCGCAGGGCTGGATATCGTAAGGCGGGTTTATGCCGAGGGGTTGGGGCTTGTTTTGCCGGAATAGGGGAACTTTCCTGAACAGTTTGATGTTGGCTCTCCATAAGCGAAGGAGAGAATGATGTCATTGACCACTATTTTATTGATTGTTTTAATTCTTATTCTTGTGGGCGCGCTGCCAGCGTGGCCACACAGCAAGAACTGGGGTTACGGCCCATCCGGCGGTCTCGGTCTTGTGGTGGTTATCCTGCTGATCCTTGTATTGCTGGGATATGTCTAAGAATAAAGAAGGCCGCCTTATCAGGTGGCCTTTTTCTTTTTTGGTCCTGCGAAAACCTCCGGCAGGCTTGGTTTTTCCCCTTTGGTGCGTTTGTGCGCGGTACCGTTTTCCTTCAGGAAATGCTCATGCAGATCAACGCTTGAAACGCGGCCGATATTATCGAAGTGTTCTTCGAGCCATATTTTCATGCCCTCGCGACCCTTGTCACGCAGATCGGTCAGGAAATCCCAATCCGTGTCGAATTTACTGGTCAGGGAATATTCCTTCATCATGTCATCTGCGCGGATGGGATGGACCAGCAGGTCTTTATAAAGATGTTTGTATTCATCCTTGATCATGTCGTGTTCGATCAATTTTTTTACAAATGCAATCGCACGCAATTCTTTTAAAAGGGATGAATTAAACGATACTTCATTGATGCGGTTCATGATCGCGGGTGCGGTCGTTGGTATTTCATCGCGAAATAGCGGGTTTAAATGAACGAGGATCAAGTCCTGGCTTTTTGTTTCGTAGAAGAGAGGGTAAAGCGCCGGGTTCCCCGTATAACCGCCATCCCAATAATATTCGCCGTTTATTTCAACGGATTTGAACAGGAACGGCAGGCAGGCCGAGGCCATTGCAACGTCGAGTGTAATTTCCGGCGTCCTGAAAATATGGGCCTTTCCGGTGCGTACATTCGTTGCGCTGACGAAAAGTTTGAGCGCATCGCAATTCTGGATTTTATCGAAGTCGATAGCACGTTCCAGCACATCGCGCAGCGGGTTGATATCGAGCGGGTTGAACTGATACGGCGAAAACATCCGCGTTAATGTATCGAACATGAAATAGGAGTAGGGATTTTCGCCTGTGCCAAGACCCAGCATCCGCTCCACCGGATTGCCGTGAACGGGGGAAAAAATCGTGCCTGCACGGGATATTTCCAGCCAGAAATCTTCCAATGCTTGCCGCGCACCATCGCGGCCGCCTTCCATCATGCCTTGCGTGAAGGCGAGAGCATTCATCGTGCCAGCGGATGTGGCGGTCAGGCCTTCGACCGCAATCCGTCCATCTTCGAGCAGTGCATCGAGAATTCCCCACGCAAACGCACCATGTGCCCCGCCCCCTTGGAGCGCGACATTGACGGTTTTGGCTCCCGATTGTTTAGCCATGATTTATTTTGCCACCCAGCCGCCATCGATTTGCAGCATGGAGCCTGTGATGTTTTCGGCAGAATCTGAGCACAGGAAGACGCACAGGTCGCCGATTTGATCGACCGTCGTGAATTTCTTGGTCGGCTGCGCGCCCAATATGACATCGCTGATGACTTGTTGCTCGCTCATACCGCGCGCCTTGGCTGTATCGGCGATCTGGTTTTCCACGAGAGGCGTTTTAACGTATCCGGGGCAGACGGCATTAACAGTGATGTTCTTTTCAGCAACTTCCAATGCGACCGCCTTGGTCATGCCGGCTAGCCCGTGCTTGGCAGCGACATAGGCGCTTTTGAACGGCGAGGCGACGAGCGCGTGGGCGGAGGCGAGGTTTACAATACGGCCCCATCCGGCCGCTTTCATATGCGGGATGGCAAGACGCGTCATATGAAACGCGGATGTCAGGTTGATCGCGATAATCTGGTCCCATTTTTCCGGGGGGAATTCGTCGATCGGAGCCACATGCTGGACGCCCGCATTGTTCACGATGATATCGACCGATCCAAAGGTGGATTTTGTTTTGGCGATGAGGTCGGCGATCTGGTCCGGTTTTGTCATGTCTGCGCCATGAAAGGCGATCTTCGACCCCGTTTGCTTTTCCATCGCGGCGCGGTCTTCTTCGATTTTTCCGGCATCGCCCAAACCGTTCAGCATGACATTCGCGCCAGCCTTGGCCAGTGCGCGGGCGATGGCCTGACCGATCCCGCTGGTAGACCCTGTAACGATGGCGGTTTTACCTTTGAGCATGATATTCTCCCTTTTTGTCATCCTGAAAGAGCGATGGCGATTGAAAGAAAGATACTTCGCTTCGCCAAGAATGACAGTGAGTATGGTGGTCTTAGGCGCTCAAATCAAGCTGCGTGCCGCGCATGGGCGTAAAGGGCGATGAATCGGCGAAGAATGGCGCGCCGCCCCCGCTCAGGACGAAAGAATCCGTGACCTGGAAATTCGGTGTGATTTCTGTGGCGCTTTGCCCTGACTCGTCCTGAAAGCGCTGGGTGCGGCGGAAGGTGCCGGATGGTTCACGGTCCAGTACCTCTTCATAGCGGGTTATGCCGCCGGACGGGTTTTGCTGGATGACGGCGCGGCGGGCACCGGTCGCCGTGATGGCCATTTCTTCTACCCGGGTAAAATTGCGGCCATCGGCTTGCTCGAATATTTGTGTACGGCGATACCCCGCATCTGTTTCCTCGCGGCTTTCGGATGTCAGCCGTGTAATCCGTGGGCTGTTGCCGTTCGCCGGAAGAGGGGCTAAAACCACGCCATCGGCAGATGAAAGTAGAGGTTTCTTGGCGGAATCGGCGGTTTCCCGCGGCTGGACGTTTGACGCCTTGCCGGGCAGGGATGATGGAAAACCATAGCCGATCCGTACTTCCATGCTGACTTAAAGAACGCTTTTTCCGCAAATTTGCAAAACAGGGGTGAAACCAGAGATACTTAATAAACCATGGGATTGCTGGAGCATATGTTAAAATTGGTTAACAGGCCAGAGGCAGGGAACCAAGGATTAACAAGTTAGTTAATAATCGACTCTTTCAAAAAAATTAAAACTTTTCTGCAAAAATATCTTGCGTTATGTAAAGATTGCGGTTAAAAAAGCGTAACTTCAAAAAAGAGGGACAAAGGTATGTTTAAAAAAATTAGAGCGTGGGCGTTGGCAGGACTAGCAATGCTTGGTGGTGGTGTAACAGCCGCACAGGCTGGCCGCAACGATTCTGCGGTAGTAACCTTTACAAAGGGCTTTTCGGACGCCAACCTTAAGGGAGGTCCTTCCAATACAGAGGGCTATCTTTTTGAAGGAAGCCGTCTTGCCACCGTTACAAACAGCAGTTGTGATACCGAGCACGCACTTTATTTAAAGAATACAACCAATCGAGGCGGTGTTCCTGTAACCGAGGTGAAAGCGGTTCCGATGCCAAGTTGGAATGGTAGAGAAAAAAATGTACACGCGATTGATGCTGCGGCAGATTTGCAGAATTACGTTTTCACGAATGTATCTGGCCTTCCGCAACTTTCTAGGACATGGCATGAGGAAGTGCTGCAAACATCCCGTATGTTTATTGTAGATTTAAGCGCGGCTATGAGAACTTGTGAGAGTGAAAGCACTACAACAGTGTCACCACCGCCTCCATCGCCACCGCCTCCATCTCCACCGCCTCCATCGC
>CBFGQF010000134.1:0-5371 GCA_965650865.1 uncultured Alphaproteobacteria bacterium
CCGGCTTTACAAAGGATTTCGAAGCCAATGCCGTAAGGTTCGGCATAGATTGGCGGGTCTGCGACCTATCCGCGCCCGTTCGCACACTTATCCTCGTATCCAAGGCCGATCATTGTCTGCATGATTTGCTCTATCGGCACCGCACGGGGGCGCTCCCCATTGATATTGCGGCTGTGGCCTCAAACCACAACGATGTTGCACAAATTGTGCAGCATGCGGAATTGCCGTTTTACCATTTCCCCCTGGATGCGGGGAAGGCAGCGCAGGAGTCACAATTAGACGAATTGATCAGGAATACAGGATCGGAGCTCATCATCCTTGCCCGTTATATGCAGATATTATCGCATGATTTGTGCAACAAATATCAAGGGCGGATCATTAACATTCACCACTCTTTTCTCCCCGGATTCAAAGGCGCCCGGCCCTATCATCAAGCTTATGAGCGGGGGGTTAAAATTATTGGCGCCACAGCGCATTACGCCACAGACGACCTTGACGAAGGGCCCATCATCACGCAAGGGGTTGAGTCCGTGGACCATACAGCCACACCGGAAAAGATGCAGCAATTGGGCCGCGATATTGAATCGCGTGTACTGGCCAAAGCCGTAAGACTTTACACCGAGCGCCGCATCTTCCTGCATGGGCGGCGAACCATTATTTTGTAATTTTCCGGTTTCCTTTGCGGCGGGAGCGCCGTACTATTAACCATTATCATGAAACGCACCGCCGAAAAACCATCCCTGTTTTCCAGCCTGTTGTCGCCCCTGACGGGGGCAGACAGGCTCGCCGTTGAAAAAGCGCGCCTCGAAGCCTTTCTGAATGCGTTTCCGGGCGAGTATTGCGGCTTCCACGAAGATGGCAGTGTTGCCTATAGTGAAGGATTCAAGGCGCTTTTAGGGCTGGCGAGCGTCGAAGCGGTAGAAGATATTCAAGCTGCGCTCTCCACCAGCGATTCGGCCGCGCTGGAGGGCCAGTTTATGAAACTGGAGGAAACCGGCACGCCTTTTTCCATCAAGGTCCGCTCCGTGGACGGTAAGCGGGTCCTGCGGCTGCGCGGCGCAGCGGGCGCGGCAATCGGCGGCGAAGATCGTTTCAACATCGTCTGGGCCGAGGATATCAGCGATGAGGACGACATCGCCCGTAACCTGAAATCGGCCAAGGAAGCGCTGGAACGCGAGCTGGGCCAGATGCAGGGCGGTCTTGAATCCCTGCCGATGCCTGTCTGGATCAGGGACCCCGCCACGGATTTGATCTGGGTCAACCAATCCTATGCCGATTTGCTCGGCATCACGGCGGCGGAGGCGATTGCCAGCCAATATGAAATTACCCTGTCTCCGAAAAGCAAGGGTGTTCCGCCCAAATCCATGGCGCGCGAGGCCCTGGCCTCGGGCAAACCGAAAAGCAGTGAGTGCCATTTGATTGTCCAAGGCAAGCGCAAATGGATGCAAATTGCTGAAATGCCTTTGCCAGGAACGGACCGCACCATGGGTT
Source organism: uncultured Alphaproteobacteria bacterium (assembly GCA_965650865.1). Classification (GTDB taxonomy): domain Bacteria; phylum Pseudomonadota; class Alphaproteobacteria; order Micavibrionales; family Micavibrionaceae; genus Micavibrio_A. Next base: position 1,492 of record CBFGQF010000134.1, read on the forward strand.
ATGCGCGGGATTTAACACGTGAGGAGGAGCTTCAGACCGAACTGAACCGTTATCTCGCCGCCAACAAAACCCTGTTGGAACAACTCCGCAGCGCGATTGCGATCTATGGGCCGGACCAGCAGCTTGAATTCTTTAATTCTGCCTTTGCCCAGCTTTGGGGTTTGGAGGATCAATGGCTTCACAGCCGGCCTAAAATCGGGGACATCTTGGAGAAATTGCGGGAAAACCGCCGTCTGCCTGAACAGGCCGATTTCCGCAAGTACAAGCAGGGATGGATCGATCTGTTCACCCGCCTGATCGACCCGCATGAAGATATGCTGTACCTTCCCGATGGCAGCGCCCTGCGCATGCTTATCGTCCCCCATCCTATGGGCGGACTGATGACCACGTTCGAAGATGTGACAAGCCGTCTTGAGCTTGAATCCTCCTATAACACCCTGATCGCGGTCCAGAAGGAAACGCTCGACAATCTATCCGAAGGTGTTGCCGTGTTCGGCGGCGACGGCCGTTTGCGCCTGTCAAACCCTGCTTTTGTAGCTCTTTGGAACCTAAATCCCGAAAACCTCGACGGATCTCCCCATATAAGCCGCCTGTCGGAGCGCATGTCCCCGCTTTTCGCCGCTGAAAATCAGGCGGATATGAAGACCAAGCTCGTCGAACTAGGGCTGGAGCGTCAGGAGGCAAAAGGCCGTCTGCCTGAACGTACGGACGGTACGCATCTGTCCTACGCGACCATGCCCCTGCCCGATGGCGGCGTGATGGTGTCTTTCTATGACATTACAGATTCAGCAAGGGTTGAGAGCGCGCTGCGCGACAAGAACGACGCGCTGGAAGCCGCAGACCAGTTGAAAACCGATTTTCTGGCGAACGTGTCCTATCAATTGCGTACGCCGCTCAACAGTATCATGGGATTCTCCGAAATCCTCGATCACCAATATTTTGGCCCGCTCAATGATAGACAGAAGGAATATACGGCCGGCATTCATGAAGCGGGAGCCCGCCTGACCAACCTGATCGATGACATTCTGGATCTGGCCTCGATCGAGGCCGGCTATCTGGAACTGAACAAGGAGCCGGTCAACTTGTTCGCCCTTTTGAGTGGGTTACTTGATCTGACGCAGGAATGGGCCCGCAAGCGCAAGATCAGCGTCAAGTTATCCTGTCCCGATAATATAGGCAGTATTGTTGCGGATGAGCGCCGTTTGAAACAAGCAATTTTGAATTTGATACGCAATGCCATCAACTTTACCCCCGAGGATGGCAGAATCGTTATCGACGCAAATCAAAAAGGGGACAGTATAGAAATAATGGTTGAAGACACCGGTATCGGCATAGCCAAAGAGGATTTGGCGCGGATATTCCAGCCCTTCGAACGTCTTCAAAATGCCGGAAAGCAAACCGGTGCGGGCCTTGGCCTCAGTCTGGTGAAAAACATTATCGAGCTGCATGATGGGGCAATCACTATCGATAGTATCGAAGGCAAGGGAACCAAGGTTCTTATCGACCTGCCCCGCGGTGCCTAGAAATCATTAGTGACATGTGGCGGAGTATTGTTTCACGCCGTACTAATCTTCGATCATATCCAGATAGATATCCCGCTCCAGCGAGGTTTTGCAGGAGAAAAGAGGCATCAGCGTGCGGATCGTGAGCTCCAGCCGGCGGCCCTCATAGAACGGGCCCGTAGCACAAACTTCCTTCTTTTCATTCGGGGACAGCTTGAAATTGTCGCTATAATGCTGGAGCGTACCATCAGGCAACGTCTGCGGCATGAGTGACAAAGTGCCCTGTATGGTTACGGTAGAGCGGTTGATCAGGTCCGCACAAACCGGCGCGGACGTAATTTCGCCCGCCGCCCCGCCAGTCACAGAAGGCCTTTGCGGCGCAGCGGCATCGGCCGGAACTGCGGATAAAAACACCAATGACGATACAAGGATAAGACTGCGCATAAAAAATTATACCCCAAATACCTTAAGGCGCCAAAGATGAAACCGTATCAGGCGGCGTTCGGAATGCCCTTGGTTGTGGAATATTCAAAATGGAATTCTTGCCCGGGGTTGAGTTGACGACGGATGGCATGGGCCGACAAGGCCGCTTCATGAAAGCCCGTGAGGATCAACTTCATCTTGTTTTCATATGCGGCAATGTCGCCTATAGCATATATTCCCGCAATATTCGTTTCGCATGTCAGAGGATTGACCGTCACATGGCCATGGTCTATGGCAAGCCCCCATTCCGCGATCGGCCCCAATGATGTGGCAAGGCCAAAGAAGGGCAGGAGAATATCGGCGGGCACGGTTTTGACGTCACCTTCCAGAGACTGCAATTCTACCGCGGTTAAAAATCCATCCTGTCCCTGTAATTTTTGAAGTTGGAATGGCACCTCCATGGATATTTTCCCGACCGAGGCCAGAAATTCCACCTGCCGCATACTTTCCGGGGCGGCGCGAAATTTATCACGTCGATGCACCAGATGGATTTTTTTGGCGAGGGGAGCAAGCGCCAGCGCCCAGTCAATTGCACTGTCTCCGCCGCCGGCAATCACGATGGTTTTATCCTTGAAATCATCTTTGCGCCGGACCATGTAGAAAACCGATTTGCCTTCATACGCCTCAATCCCGTCAATCGGCGGGCGGTTCGGTCCAAAAGCGCCCGCGCCCGCGGCAATAATGATTGCCGAGACCTGCGCGGATGTTCCGGCGGATGTGGCGAGGCACCAGCCATCACCGTCCTTTTGCACGGAGACGACCTGTTGCCCCAGACAATAGGCCGGGGCAAACGGCGCCGCCTGTTTTTCAAGGTTTTCAATGAGTTCCCCTGCCAGAACCGAAGGGAAACCCGGAATATCATAGATAGGCTTTTCAGGGTAAAGCGCCGTGCATTGCCCGCCGATATCGGAAAGGGAGTCGAAAACCGCGCAACGCAGACCGACCATGCCGCATTCAAACACGGCAAAAAGCCCCGCAGGCCCCGCGCCGATCACTGCAACATCCGTTTTGATCATATCCGTCATGGCATTTCTTATGCCATGGTTCGCCGGCCAAAACCATGGTTTTTGCGCGGGGGATATGCCCCGTTGAAAAGCGCAAAAACCCGCGTGATATTAAAGCCGCGGGGCGGTATAAACCCATATGAGCCATTTTACGAGCCACAGCGAGGAAGAAACGAAGGCGATAGCCGCCCACCTTGCCCAGAATTGCAAGGGTGATGAGGTGTTTTTGTTGCAAGGAACGCTCGGGGCCGGGAAGAGCGTGTTCGCGCGCGCCTTTGTGCGCAGCCTGATGCAAGCCGATACCGATGTGCCTAGCCCCACCTTCACCCTTGTCCAGAGCTATGAAACGCCAAAAGGGCCGCTCTGGCATTTTGATCTTTATCGCCTGCAAGAGCCGGATGAGATTTTCGAAATCGGCTGGGAGGACGCCCTCACCAGCGGCATCGTTCTTATAGAATGGCCTGAACGTCTGGGCCCTTACACGCCCCCCAAGGCGCAGTATATTACCCTTCGTATCGGCAACGATGGCCCCAACCACAGAGAGATTGAGGTTCATGACCCCCAAACCCGATAAAGCCTTTATTCTTGCCGCCGGCATGGGTTCGCGCCTGCGCCCCTATACCGACACCATGCCAAAGCCCATGGTGCCTGTTGCAGGCAAGAGCATTATCCACCGGGCCCTTGAAAAACTGGAGAAAGAGGGCGTAACGGAGGTAGTGGTCAACACCCATTATCTGGCCCCCGTTTTGCAAAAGCATCTGGAATTGCTGCAGCAACCGCGCATTATCATATCGCATGAAAATGACTTGCTCGACACAGGCGGCGGGGTCAAAAAAATGCTGCATGTTTTTGACCAGAATCCGTTCTATATGATCAACGGCGATGCATTAT
>CBFGQF010000135.1:0-5322 GCA_965650865.1 uncultured Alphaproteobacteria bacterium
GGTCATGATCATGGCGAACGGAATATAGGGCGCTCGCGGCGCATATACAACCCTAGAAGGCAAAGGTTAACACGCATGGGAAACCCGCAGAAAATACCACATCCGGATCAACGGCCGATAGACAGGCTGTTACAGGTTATGGCGGCGCTCAGGGATAAGAACGGGGGCTGCCCTTGGGATTTGGAACAAACCTTTGCAACCATCGCGCCGTATACGGTGGAAGAAGCCTATGAGGTCGCGGACGCCATTGAACGGGACGACGTTAACGATTTGAAGGAAGAGCTGGGCGATCTGCTTTTACAGATTGTCTTTCACGCGCAGATCGCTCAGGACGAAAACCTGTTCACGTTCGATGATGTAGCCCACGGAATTGCAGAAAAATTGATTTACCGCCATCCGCATGTGTTTGGTGATAAATCCGCCGCCAACGCCGCCGAAGTCATCACCGTATGGGACGCGGCCAAAAAGGCGGAAAAAGGACATAAGCATGAAAGCGCGATCGATGGTGTCACGCTTGGCCTGCCCTCCCTGCTCCGTGCCCAAAAATTGCAGAAGAAGGCCGCGAAGGCGGGCTTTGAATGGAAAGATTTAAAAGACGCATGGATAAAGGTTGAAGAGGAGTTGGCGGAGGTTCAGGACGCCGCCGCGAAAGCCCCCTCTTCCGCGCATACGGCCGAAGAAATCGGCGATCTTTTGTTCTGCATCGTTAACTATGCACGCATGGCGGGACATGATGCCGAAACTTTGCTCGCCAACACCAACCGGAAATTTGAAACCTTATTCAAGGGAATGGAAACCGCGCTCGCCGCAGATGGCAAAAATCTGCAATCCGCATCGCTTGATGAAATGTTGGCGGCGTGGAATAAGGACAGGTGATATTGTCATTCTGAGCGTAGCGAAGAATCTCATTAGATCCTTCACTTCGTTCAGGATGACATTACTTCTTCGCTTCCCTCAAAGGCCCCGCGACAAACGTCTCGTGCACGCGGCGCCACAGCGCTTCATTCGGCGCATTGATCAGACCGCCGGAAATATCGCCAACAACATATGGCGTTCCATCCCATTTACGAACATAAAATTCGGCTTCTTCAAGGAACAAGACACCTGCGAGATGATCCCATGGTTCTATACGTTTATAGAGGGAAAATGAGGCCGCACCTTCCAGCAACATCACATATTCCCATGCACAGCACATATAGGTGCGCGCGTCTTTCAATTTATCCGTTTGCTGATCAACATACGGGCGCATAGAGGGGGGTATGAACTTACGGCTGACGAAAGCCTTCATCGTTGAATAATCGTCATCAGCGCTTGCACGTTTGATCGATGACAGATCGAGCAGGTTTTTATCCACTTGCACGCCTGCGCCCTTTTCCGCCGATATCATGCGGTTTCGTGGCACCTGGTAAATCCAGCTCGCAATCCGCTCGCCTTTGTTCACAAGCGCGACCATGGTGCCGAACACGTCCTCGCCGCGCGCGAAATTGCCTGTGCCGTCGACCGGATCGACAACCCATACCGGCCCGTCATGCGTCGTCAAAACATCGCGCAACACGCGCTCCGACGACACCGCCTCTTCTCCCACAACTTCCGACCCCGGAAGATAGTCTTTCAGGATGCGGGTCAATTCGATCTCCGCTTCCTCATCGGCGATGGTCACAAGATCAGTGGGTGTAGATTTGCTTCTGACATGGCCGTCTTCGAGTGCGCGGAAACGCGGCACGATTTTATCGGCGGCAACATCACGGATTATATGCGCAATCCTGTCCTGATCAATTTTGGGCATAACCGAACCTCGCTTCAAACCGCCCCTGATTATCGGCGGAAAGGCGCACTTTGACAAGGAAGGTTGAACCGTCTTCCGCTGCGTCCTGCGCCTCCACTTCGCCTTCCTGATGCAACCATGCCATGGCTTTGCCATCACTCATCGGCACATGATATTCCAAAACCTTGCTGGATTTGGATAGATGTTCGGCAATGCCACTCATAAGGGCGTCCAGCCCCTCGCCATTCATGGCCGATACAGGGAATATCCGTTCCTGTGAGAAATGCGCGCGGCGCTTGATATCTTCAAGCAACTCCCCATCGACGGCGTCGATCTTGTTCCATACCTCGAAAATTCGTGGATCTTCGTTGTATTTGATACCCAGTTCTTCCATAACGGCGATCACATCTTCACGCTGCCACGGCGTATCGGGCGAAGAAATATCGCGCACATGCAAAATGATATCGGCATATTGCACTTGCTCCAGCGTGGCACGGAAAGCCTCGACCAATGTCGTCGGAAGGTCTGCGATAAACCCAACCGTGTCGGACAGAATAATTATCTCGCCATTCGGTAGTTCAAGCCTGCGCAGAGTCGGATCGAGCGTCGCAAAAACAAGGTCCTGCACGAACACATCGGCGCCTGTCAGTTTATTGAACAAGGTCGATTTTCCGGCATTGGTATAACCGATAAGGGCCACGGTCGGGAATGGTACCTTCTCCCTGTTCTTGCGGGAGAGGTCGCGTGTTCGGCGCACCTGCTCCAGATCTTTCTCCAGCTGTTTGATTTTGTCCTGGATGGCGCGCCTATCAAGTTCGATCTGCGTCTCGCCCGGCCCGCCCATAAACCCGCCTCCGCCTCGCTGGCGTTCAAGGTGGGTCCAGCTTCGCACCAATCGCGATTTCTGGTATTCGAGCATAGCGAGTTCAACCTGAATCTTCCCCTCTTTCGTCTGCGCCCGTGCCCCAAAGATTTCGAGGATCAGGCCCGTGCGGTCGATCACTTTCGCATTGAATGCCTTTTCGAGGTTGCGCTGCTGTCCGGGGCTGAGTTTATAATTCACAACAACAACCGTCGGCTCTTGCTCCTTGATCACTTCGGCAATACGCTCGACCGAACCTTTCCCGATCAGGGTTGCGGCATTGATCTCGTTCACCTTCACGGTGTGCGTGCTGGTAACATCCATATCAATGGCATGGATAAGGCCTTCTGCCTCTTCTATCACATCTTCTATCTGCCGCTGATGACGTGTGCTTTCACGTTCGATCTTCGCGGGAAGAACGGGGTGGATTAAAAGGGCCGTGTCTTTCTTGTCTTTTGTTTCGTGCATAGTCTCTTTCAAATAGGCGCAAATGGAATAAAGGGAAGCACGGAGCCGTCAACTCCGTGATCCCAAAACTGTTGTTCGAATCTAATGAAGATTACGCAGCGCTTCCTGTGCCCGCATCGCCGCCGCCTTCTTCGCCTTCATAGAAGGAAATAGGCCCGCCCGGCATGATGGTGGAAATCGCGTGCTTGTAAACCAGTTGAACATGGGATTCACGGCGCAGCAGCATCGAGAAATTGTCAAACCATGTCACAACGCCCTGTAATTTGACGCCGTTTACAAGGAAGACCGTTACGGTCATTTTCTCTTTGCGGATTTTGTTCAGAAAAACGTCCTGAACATTTTGTGCTTTTTCAGCCATGATAAACCTTTTTTATTTTCCCTAATTCGACTCGTTTTTAGTGTCTATACAAATGTTTAAAGAACTTATCCCCAGTCGGCAAGAGGCTTTTTAGCATTAAGCCATCAGAAAACCGGCAAGCTTTTCCCGCAATTCCTGAAGGTTGTCGACCACGATCGCGGGCTGATACACATCAATAAGTCCCTCGCTACGCCCTTCCTGCCTGATATAGGCGCATGTTACACCCGCGTCCTGACAGGTACGCAAATCCGTTTCCGTATCACCGACATAGATCAGGTCGGCCATGGTCAAAGATACAGGGTGTTTGGAAAGCGCGTAACGGAGCGGTTCACCCGACGGCTTGTCCTTGGCGGCAATTCCGGCCCCCATATAGACACCGAAATAATCCTGCCAGCCGAAATGTTCAACTTCGCGCACCAGAATGTCGTTGCGCTTGTTGCTGATCACCGCCATCGGAATGCCTCTGGCCTTCAAGTCTTCGATCAGGTCTTTTGCGCCATCCATGATGCTGACATGATCAAGATGATGTTCCTTGATATAAGAAAACAGCATTGCCTGCGCAGCGTCGGAGTTTTCTCCATAAATTTTCGGGTACAGCTCACGCGAGGAATAGGTCACCGCGCCAAAAAATTCTTCCTTGCTCCAAAGCGGCAATCCGTACGCGGCGCGTACATGGTTGTGGGCAGTGATCAAGAGTGTGAGGGAGTCGACCAAAGTCCCGTCCCAGTCAAAAAATACGGCTTTTTTCATGGGATGGTTATAGCATTGAAAAAGGAATTAAACAGCGCGGAAATTGACGCTTTCAACATTATCGCCGTTATCCTTATCGCCGTTGATATCGAGGGATTTAAGCTTGCGGTGCAAAGCCGAACGCTCCATCCCGACAAACGCGGCGGTTTTAGAAATATTGCCACCAAGGCGAGACAATTGTCGCTCAAGATAATCACGCTCGAACGCTTCCCGCGCCTCACGCAACGGATAAAGCAGATAGTCCTGAATACCCGCGCTGGATTTTTCGCCCTTTGTCACCTCACCTGTAATTTCGGGCGGCAGATGCTTGCTTTCGATCGGCTCCTTGTCGGCGCCCCCCATAATCATGACCCATTCGATAACGTTGCGAAGCTGGCGGACATTCCCCGGCCAGTTATATCCCTGCAAGGCAATCTGCGCGCTTTGCGCGAGTATACGTTCCGGCTGCCCCGATTGTTTTGAATAGAGCTTGATAAAATGAGCGGCGAGCGCAGGAATGTCATCCTTACGGTTTTTTAATTGCGGTATCTGCACCGGCACAACATTCAGGCGGTAATACAAATCCTCGCGAAAATTCCCGTTCTGGATGGCGGCGAGGAGATCGCGGCTGGTGGAGGCAACAATCCGTACGTCCACCTGTACGGGCGCATGCCCCTTCAGTCTTGTAAACTTTTGCTCCTGCAGGACGCGCACTATCTTGCCTTGTGTTTCCAGTGGCATATCCGCGACTTCATCAAGCAGCAACGTGCCGCCATTGGCCTGCTCCAGAATCCCCTGTTGCACACCGCGGGAGTCCTCGATGCCGAACAATTCTTCTTCCAGCCGCTCAGGATGCAGGATCGCGCAATTGAGTGCCATGAAGGGCTTGTCCTTGCGTGCGGATAATTTATGGAGCACGCGGGCGGCGACTTCTTTGCCCGTGCCGGCCTCCCCCGTGAACATTACACGGCTGTTTGCGCCCGCAACCTTTTCAATTGCATTCATGATAGTCGCCATGGGGGCAGAACTGCCGACCATTTCAACCGGCGCGTCTCGGCGTTCTTTCAATGCCTCATTTTCGCGTTTCAGGCGGGCCGTTTCCAATGCGCGTTCGATCATCAGGATCAGGCGGTCCGATTT
>CBFGQF010000136.1:0-5143 GCA_965650865.1 uncultured Alphaproteobacteria bacterium
ATCTTTGGTGCGGCCATGGAACGTGATGATCGCGATGTCGCCTTTTTTAGAGGCGCGTTCGCCCTCGATCGGCTTTGTCGTCTTGTTGCTTTTTGCAATGCGCTCCAGCGCCTCATCGATGCCTTTGGCTTCGATCTTTGCAACCGGGCGCTCCAGTTTCAGGCCCTTAAGATCCATAACTTCGAATGTTGGCAGTGTTTCAAGCTGCATGTTGAAAACAAGGTCTTTGCCTTCGTCGAATTCTTTTACTTCAATTTTCGGCTGCATCGCGGGGCGAATGTTTTTGTCTTTCAGGACTTGCGCCGTTGTCTTGCTGACAACGTTTTCCAGCACTTCGCCCATAACGGCTTTGCCGTATTTTTGCTCCAGCATTTTCATCGGCACTTTGCCGGGACGGAAACCAGGGAATTTGACGGTCTTGCCGACTTCCTTCAGGCGAAATTCCTGCTCCTTGCGGATGTCGTTGGCCGGAACCGTGACTTCCATTTCGATGTTCAGGCCTTCTGATTTGATTTCTTTAACTTGCATGGTTTTCCTAATGTCCTTGTTTAAATTCTCCCGGCCTATGGTGCCGGTGGAGCGTGGTGCGGGTGAAGGGACTTGAACCCCCACGCCTTGCGGCGCCAGAACCTAAATCTGGTGCGTCTGCCAATTTCGCCACACCCGCATGCTCTGTGGCCGGAATCCGGCCAACCGCGCGGTTTTAACCCAAACCCCTAGGAAAGCCAAGGAGTTTTTCGGGATTTTTGCGCTATGGCATCGAGGATAGAATCGCCTCAAAAGTTCGGCAAAAAGTGATAATGTCGACATATATGCATTACCGCAAATCCTGCAAAACCGCAGGGATTATGTCCGGCAAATCGCTGGCGACCAGCCCCACCCCGAACCGCGCAGCCGCCTCACCGTGAATCCAAACCGAAGCAGCGGCCGCCATCCGGTTATCCATCCCTTGCGCAATCAGGCCCGTGATCATGCCGGCCAGCACGTCCCCCGTCCCGGCTGTCGCCAGTTGCGGCAGCGGCCTGTCCTGTAAAATTGTCTCGCCCTTGCCTGCAATCACGGTCTGCGCACCTTTGAGGACGACACAAGCCCCTGTCGCCTTCACCGCTTTTTCCGCCCGCTCCGCCTTATCTCCAGTTAAAACAGAAAATACCTTGGCAAACTCACCCTCATGCGGCGTCAAAGCACATTTTCTCAGGGACCCTGCAATATTATTCACGTTCAAAAACGCCCCCGCGTCCAGCACAACACCATGAATCTGCTCGCACCCCAGGGCCACTTTAATATCGCCCATTCTGGACACTCCGTCCTCTTTCGAAAAACCCGGCCCGAACAAAACAGCCCCGATCCGTGGATCCCCCAACCCCTCAAAATCTGCCTCATCAACAACAATCACCTCTTCATGCAAGGTCGAACGGTAAATATCGCCCGTTCCGGCAGGCGCGATAACCTTCACCAAACCCGCCCCCATCCGTGCGCAGGCCCTTGCCGCAAGCCGTGTTGCACCCGTCATTTTCGGCGCACCATAAATAACGGCGACGCCGCGATCATATTTATGGGCATCTGGATTGATGACGGGCAAAGCATCCCGCCACAGGGACGGATCGTTCTTCAGAATTTGGGTCATAAGACTTTATACGCCCGCCGCCGTAAAAGAAAAACCCCGCTTTCGGCGGGGCATTCAAATCAATCGGCAGACAAAACCATATAACCATCGACATGATAGTTAAATCCCCTTGGATTTGGACGTTTTTCAACGAAAACATGAAGACTTGGGACATCACCAGCACGCGCTAGCAACCCATCCGTTCTGTCAATAACAACAATATCTCGCCCCCAAAGCCTTTTGAGATCACTCGCAAATTTTTCTGCGTCTCTAGAGTGAATTGGGCGGTTTAACTGTGCGTTGAAAGCCTCCGCCAAAGCTTGATAAACGTTGTCAATGCGCCCCTTATTCCGGCTGTAATACGATTTTCCGACGCCGTTGCATTCTCCCGTGCTGTAAAATCCGTCAGGATGAGGGAAAAATGACGTAGGGGTTCGCAATATCGTCGGCGGCGCAAAGGGACTCATGTTGGCAACCTTAAAATCGCGCTCAAAATTGTATCGAAATAACGCTTGCGCGGCTTCACTTGGATTCATAGTAATTTATCCCTGCGTCAGGCCGGGAATAAAGAGAGCAGGTTCTATCTTGGTTGTTTCTCCTTGCGGAATATGCTCACCTTCCCCAATCATGTCGGAAACGCGGCGGGCCACAAAACCAAAAGAGGCCGCGCGGCTACCCATTTCATGCAGTTGGATTTCGGCGATCGTGTTTTGCTCAACCTCATCCTCCGGCAACTCCTCGCCAACATAGATCAGCGTCTCGCCATCGCGGAACTTCTTTTGGTCCAACACCTCTTCATCCAAACGATTGAAGGGCCCTGTGATAGAATTGTCGTCATTAACTACCTTGCGTTGTGTCATGATATCTACTCCTGAAATGAATGATTTCACCTCAGTCTTAGGCTATACAGAGCCTCAAGATCAATATATTTCGGAAAATAGGGAAATGGGGCGAACGACGGGGCTCGAACCCGCGCGCGGCCCTGCCGCGCATCTTTTAAAACGCGGGTTCACTTCTTCGTGCTAATTCAGGGGTGTGGATTGATATCCGGCGGTTAGAAAATGGGGCGAACGACGGGGCTCGAACCCGCGACAACCTGGACCACAACCAGGGGCTCTACCAACTGAGCTACGTCCGCCATGCCTTTTTGAAAAAGACAGCTTTGTATAATCGAAGCCCCCGCCCTGTTCAAGGATTATTAAGGGGGTAATTTCAGGTAAAATGACCAAAAACCGCCTAGACTTTGTTATACTGCATATGCTAACAAGCTATGCGAATGCCGCATGGCTGGCCTTCCATTTTCGTATAATTGCATAATACAAGGAACCTCACGAATGCCCACTTCCCCGCACGCCTTAAAATTTAAAGGTTACTCCGATTTCAAAAAATTCGCCGATGAAAACGACATCCAGTTTGTGGGCTTTCAATTCACCGACCCACGCGGGAAGATGCAGCACACAGATCAACATATCTCAACCGTGAACGAAGACCTCTTCAAGGAGGGCATCATGATTGACGGCTCTTCCATCGCCGGATGGAAGGCAATCAACGAATCCGACATGTCGCTGGTGCCAGATTGGAGCAAATGCTGGCTCGACCCGTTTGCGGCGCAGCCGACTTTGAAAGTATTTTGCACCGTATTTGAACCGATCAGCGGCGATGGCTATGGCCGCTGTCCGCGAACAATCGCCAAGCGCGCCGAAGCTTACCTTCAATCAACAGGCCTCGCCGACACCGCCTATTTCGGGCCCGAAGCTGAATTCTTTATCTTCGATGATGTAAAATACAGTGTGACGATGAACAAGGTCAGCCACGAATTCGATTCCATCGAAGGCCCATACAACACCGGTAAGTCCTATGACGATGGCAACACAGGCCACCGCCCGGGCGTCAAAGGGGGCTACTTCCCGGAGGCGCCAATTGATTCCGGTGCCGACCTGCGCGCAGAAATGCTAACAGTTCTTGCCTCCCTCGGCGTACCTGTCGAAAAACACCACCACGAAGTGGCGGCATCACAACACGAACTGGGGATTTTCTTCTCCACACTCGTTGACTGTGCAGACAACATGCAACTGTACAAATACGCGGTTCACAATGTCGCGCACACATACGGTAAGACAGCAACCTTCATGCCGAAACCTGTCTATGGCGATAACGGGTCAGGCATGCACGTTCACCAATCTCTGTGGAATGCGGGCAAGCCTATGTTCGCAGGTGACAAATATGCAGGCCTATCCGAAACCGCCCTTTACTACATCGGCGGAATTATCAAACATGCCAAGGCGTTGAACTGCTTTACCAACCCATCCACCAATTCCTACAAACGTCTGGTGCCGGGGTATGAAGCTCCTGTCCTGCTCGCCTACTCCGCGCGCAACCGCTCGGCAAGCTGCCGCATTCCGTTCGGCAATTCGCCAAAGGCAAAACGTGTGGAAGTACGCTTCCCTGATCCAACGGCAAACCCGTACCTTGCCTTTGCGGCGATGCTGATGGCCGGTCTTGATGGCATTCAAAACAAAATCCATCCGGGTGAAGCAATGGATGCGAACCTTTACGAATTGCCGGAAGAAGAACTGGCAAAAGTGCCAACGGTTTGCGGATCATTGCGTGAAGCCGTCAATGCCCTGAAGGCCGACCATGACTTCCTTCTGAAAGGCGATGTGTTCACGAAAGATGCCATCATGGCCTATATCAATTTGAAAATGGAAGAAATCGACGCCTTTGAAACCATGCCGCACCCGATTGAATTCAAAATGTATTATTCAGCATAAGCTTATATAACACTTCCTTAGAAAACCGGCCGCAAACCAGCCGGTTTTTTTTTATTTGGAACGCTGTTAAAAGTGCTAAACTATTAGAATGAATAACCAATCAGGCAATGTACTTTTTCTGATTTTGATTGCGGTAGCGCTTTTTGCAGCACTGTCCTATGTCGTCACCAATTCGACACGCGGCGGCGGCGGTTCCTCTGCAAAAGAAAGGGCGCAATTGTATGCGGGCGAGATCCTGAGCTACACCACAACCATTAAAACAGCTGTTAACCGCATCATGCTTTCAGGCTGCAGATCGGACCAGCTTGATTTCCATACGGCCGCCTATACCAGAAACGATGGTGTAACCGCCAATAACACCCCCAACGCAAATGCACCATCCGATGGCAGTTGCGCGGTTTTTGAGCCGACCGGCGGCAATGTAACCCCCTATATTGTGAGCACCGATGGTCTTGACCTGAACAATCCCGGAATCGGCAACCCCTCGGATTACCGCGCCGGAACGCCCGCCTTTCGCGTTATCAACATAGCCGGCGTTGGAACATCGGTACCCGCAACGCCCGCTTTGGATTCGAACGACCTAGTCATGCTCGTCAACCATTTGAACAGGGATACATGCATGGCCATCAATGACCTGTTAAAAATCGACAATCCCAACAATGATGCCCCCGCGCAGGTCCATGTTGGAAGTGGCGGACAATATACGAACGGATCTTTTGCAGGAACGATGGTAGATACAACCTTTAGCGGCCGGGCTTTCTTTTGC
>CBFGQF010000137.1:0-5141 GCA_965650865.1 uncultured Alphaproteobacteria bacterium
GCCGAGGCTTTTCATCAGGTCGGTGATGCGGCCCTTTTTACCGATCGCGGCAAGGCGCGCCTCTTCAAGGGACTGTAGGTCGTTTGCGGCTGAAATCTGGGCCGTCAGTTCATCTTTTAAAAGGGCTAAATTCTGTATCATGGGCGCGACTATAGCCCAAAATTTCCTATAATTTCCAGCGATTTTCGAGGATCGGGCGGACTTCGTGTAGCCGGTGGACGATGTAGTCCGCCTTGTATTTTTCGAGCCTTGCCGCTGAAAGCAGGCCACCCGCGATGGAAATGCCGAGGATGCCCAAACGCTTGGCCAGTTCCGGTTCCTCATGGCTATCGCCGATGATAAAGGTCTTTTCGGGCGCAAAGCCGTGCTGTTCCATATAGGCCTCCAGCCGGATCTGCTTGGAAAGGCCTTGTGTGATGGTTGCCTTGGTTTCGTTGCCGGAAATATGTTTCATATAACTGGTGAGACCGAGCATTTCGACATCCTTATCCAGATGGGTCTGGAGGTGATTGCTCAGTATCATGCAGTGGACATTCTTTCCCGTGAGCCATTCAAGCAACTCAACTGCGCCTTCCATCACGCCGCATTCATGCTTTGCCACTTCATAACAGCCTAGATAAACTTCGCTTTCCTCTTCCGCGCGTTCCAGATAGTCCGCGACATTGACACCCATCCGCTCGTAAAAGTGAATTAAGGGAAAGGAGAAAGTTTCCTGCATCGTATGCATGTCGATTTCGGGCAGGTTGAAAGACCGAAGGCAGGCATTTGTGGCTTTCAGGGTCGCGGGCGTGTCATCGAACAATGTCCCGTTCCAATCGAATACGGCAAGATAGGTCATGTCTTTCTATCGCATAAAAAAACAGCCCCGGTAAGGGGCTGTTTGAATTTTTGCTTTGAAACGGTCTTAGGCGGCTTTGGCCTGCGAATTTGTCGCATTGGCCAGAGCAACTTTGGCGAGCGCTGCGAAGGCTTCCGGATTGTGGATCGCCATTTCGGACAGGACCTTGCGGTCCAGACCGATATTCGCCTTTGTCAGGCCGTTCATGAATGTAGAGTATGTCATGCCGTTGATACGGGCAGCAGCATTGATACGCTGAATCCACAGTGCGCGGAAATTGCGTTTCTTTTGCTTACGGCCGATATAGGCATATTGACGGGCGGCTTCAACAGACTGGACCGCTGTGCGGAAACAGTTCTTGCGGCGGCCGAAGTGACCTTTGGCGGCCTTGATAACCTTACGGTGTCTTGCGTGGGCGCGTGGGCCCCCTTTGGTGCGTGCCATGGTTTACGGCCTCCCTTATTCTGCTGCAGCGGCCGATGCGGCCGGTTTTGTTGTGTGACGCTTGGCGCGGCCGTATGGCAGGTAGTGACGGATCACTTTTTCTGCATCGCCACGTTCCATTGTGTCGGTACCCTTGGCTTTGGATTTCATGCTTTTGGGTTTTTGCATCAGGCGGTGGCCTTTACAGGCTTGCTTGAACTTGACTTTGCCAGAGGCAGTCAGAGAGAAGCGCTTTTTGGCGCTGCTTTTCGTTTTCATCTTCGGCATTTCTATCTCCTTGAAAGAGTTAAATAAAATATGGTCGAGGCAGCCGATACACTAAGCCAGACCATATGGATTGGGTGGGTTATAGCGTGCCAAACCCGCACAAATCAAGCGTTTTTTACGCCTTGGGGCCGTCCTGACGGGCGAGCGGGGTGGCATATTGGATTTCTAGATCCCAGGGAAAATGAATCCAGGTGTCCTGGCTGACTTCCGTAATATAGGTGTCGACCGTATCCTCGCCTTTTGGTTTTGCATAAAGGCAGGCGTAATGGGCCTTCGGGTAATGTTGGCGGATCAGGCGGAATGTGCCGCCTGTATCAACAAGGTCGTCCACAACCAGCCAGCCTTCGCCATCGCCGTCCACGGCGGCAGGCATTTTCAGGATGTTGGATTTTTCGCCCATATCCTTAACATCGTAAGTGGAAATACAGAAGGTTTCGACCGTGAGGACTTCCAGCTCCCGCGCCATGATACAGGCAGGGACAAGGCCGCCGCGGGTGATAGCGATCACGCCTTTCCATTTGCCCTCGGGAAGCGGCCCTTTGCCCAGCAGGCGCCAGGCCAGCGCCTTGGAATTGCGGTGCATTTCATCCCAAGAAACGGGGAAATCCTTACGATATGTATTATGGTCGGCCATTCGACATTCCTTAGGTTTTAATTCTGTCTTATCGTTATCGCGCCTTTCCAAAAAAGGGAAGGGGCTTTAATATCCGGGGATGATCCGATTCCCTGTATTTTTTATGGCTGCTCTTATTTTGTCGGGTGCAGCCATGGCTCAAACCGCCGCCCCGCCGCTGATCACCGCGCAACAGGTGCCGCCCCCTGCGCCATCCACGCCGCCGCCGGTGGTGCTCGAACTTTTTACGTCGCAAGGATGCAGCTTTTGTCCGCCCGCCGATGCGCTTTTGGGGCAAATGGCCGCACAACAAGGTGTGATCGCACTGTCGTGCCATGTCGATTATTTCAACGTGCGTCAAAATTCTCTGGGCCAAGGTTTCTGCACGAAGCGCCAGAACGATTATAACCGACTGATCGGCACGGGCCCGCGCTATACGCCGCAACTTGTTATCAATGGCCATATGGATATGATCGGCTATGAGGGCGGTAAAATTAGCGCGGGGATTTTAAAAGCGCGCGGAGAAAAAATATTTGCCATTCCCATGACACCTGCGGGCGGGGGTGCCTATAGTTTTACGATGCCCGCGGCATCCGTCAATGGCGCGCCGATCAAGCTTTGGCTCGCGATCTATGATAAACCGCACAACATGACGATGACCGAAGGCGGCAATTTCGGCAAGAAGGTTACCTATTACAATGTCGTGAGCCGCCTGCAGGATCTCGGCGCGTGGGATGGGTCCGCCATGGTCCGCGCGGTGAATGTCCCCTTTACTCCCGCGAATGAAGGCGTTGCCCTGATCGCGCAAAACATGGCCACTGGAAAAATCATCGGTGCTGGTAGCGTCAAACGTTAGTCAGGCGGGCGCGGCGGTATTTCAGCATCACATACATTACAATATTCATGAGCAGCAATCCTGCCGGATAGAGCGTTGTGACAATCGAATAGGATTGAATAGATGAGATGGCCAGCAAATGGCGCGGAACATTGAACCCGTACATGAATGTGTTTTCTTCAAACGGTTTCCTCCATGATTTGCGGAAGGTCGGATAGACTGCTGCGACATCGATCCCAGTGATAATCAACACGGCCAGCAGCGGATCATCCATCATCATCCAGACTGGAATGGCGGATAGGCCCGCCAGAAACATAACCCAGTCGCTGCGCGTGATATCCTTATCGCCCACCCGGAATGCGGCAATAGTAATAGCGACGCAAATCGCACTTGTTACCGCTGTCACCCATGCACCCATTCCAGCGCCACCGGAAAATTGTGCTGCTGCGGCAATGCATGTAAGCGCGGACCAGATAATCCACGTAAAAACATGTGGCTTGCTAATGCCTTTGAGTGTTTCGAGAAAGTAGGGAACATGGGCCCAGACTGTCATGCCGACGGCGATTGTTCCGAGAATAATTTTATAATCGGGGTCGATCAATGCGCCTCGCCCCAGCTGTGGCCGTGGCCCGCCTCGGCGACCAAGGGTACATCCAGTTTTACAACATTCTCCATGACGGATTTGACGAGGGCGGTTGTTTCATCGATTTCACTTTCGGGGACTTCGAAAATCAGTTCGTCATGCACCTGCAAAAGCATTTTAGCCTTGAGGTTCGCAGCGCGAAGCGCCGGATTCATCCGGATCATCGCCTTTTTCATGATGTCGGCGGCGGTGCCTTGCAAAGGCGCGTTGATCGCCTGACGCTCCGCGCCCGCGCGCCAGCCGGGATTTCCGGCGTTGATATTGAGGATATAACATTTACGGCCCAGCAGCGTTTTGACATAGCCATATTTACGCGCTTCATCTTTTGTCCGTTCCATATAATCCTGAATTTCGGAGAAGGTGGTGAGATAACGTTTGATGAAGTCGTTCGCTTCGCCAGGAGAAATGCCGAGCTGTTTAGACAGTCCCCACCCCGATATGCCATAGATGATTCCGAAATTGACGGCCTTGGCATTGCGGCGGATATCGGGTGTGACCTGATCGAGCGGAATACCAAAGACCTGAGACGCCGTAAGCGCGTGAATATCGACATCGTCGCGGAAGGCCTGTTTCAGGGCCTTTACGCCAGCCATTTCGGCGGCCAGCCGTAGTTCGACCTGGGAATAATCGACGGAAAGAAGCACATGACCTTTTTCTGCGACAAACGCTTCACGGATTCGGCGCCCTTCTTCTGTCCTGATCGGAATATTTTGCAAATTGGGGTCCGATGAAGAAAGGCGGCCCGTGCTAGTCCCCGCCATGGAAAAGGATGTATGCACACGGCCCGTTGCCGGATTGATCTGTTCCTGCAGGGCATCGGTATAGGTTGATTTTAATTTCGAGAGGCCGCGCCATTCCAAAATCTTCGTGACAATCTCATGCCCCTGCGCCGAAAGTTTTTCAAGAACATCGACATCGGTGGACCATTGCCCCGTCTTCGTCTTGCTACCGCCTTCGAGTCCCATGCGGCCGAATAATATTTCGCCTATTTGTTTTGGTGATCCGACATTGAATTCTCCGCCTGCCATCACATGGATATCTTTTTCAAGGACCGCCAGTTTTTGTCCGAATTCCACGGACATATCACGTAGAATTGCGGGATCTACCTTGATGCCGTCCCATTCCATTCGCGCGATGACTTCGGCCAGCGGACGTCCGTGGATGCGTTCGTGCACGGCGGCGTCGATGGCCGCGCTGCCCGTGATTTTCCCGGCGAGCATGATCTGGAATTTGTGTTCCTGTATCACCACGTCGAACCAACGCCAGTCCTCGGTCGTGAGGTCGCGGCTCATTTTCGCGCGCCACAAGTTGAGCGCCATCGGCGTTTCCGCATCCACGGGTTGCTGGAGCGGCGGGGTCCGCGCGCAGCCGGCCAGCAGGACAAGGCAGAGCAGGGCGGCGGGCGTGGACCGGAGTTGCATGCACGGAGCCTAGGCGCGTCGCTCCCGCGGCCAAGCGGTTTTTTGAGACATCGGACTCGCGCACCCGAGCGACCCCGTTT
>CBFGQF010000138.1:0-5128 GCA_965650865.1 uncultured Alphaproteobacteria bacterium
GCTACCTATGACGGCCTCTCCATCGCATGGGCCTGTGTGGAACAATTGCATGAGGCGATCAAGTGCCGCAGCATCTTCGCCACCCACTATCATGAACTCACATCTCTCCAATCGAAACTGCCCGCCCTTTCATGCCACTCAATGCAGGTGAAGGAATGGAACGACGACATCATCTTCCTGCACAATGTCGCGGCGGGGGCTGCGGACCGTTCCTATGGTATCCATGTCGCGCGCCTCGCGGGCCTGCCTGAAAATGTCATCGCGAGAGCGCAAGCCGTATTGGATGCCCTGAATAACGGTGAACATTCCGGCAGCGTGTCGGCAAAACTCGCGGACGACCTTCCGCTCTTTCAGGCCGCCCCCGCGCCTGCACCAAAGAAAACATCGAAGGTAGAAGAAACATTGAAAGACATCCACCCGGATGATCTCTCCCCGCGCGAAGCGCTGGAGGAACTCTACCGCCTGAAATCGTTACTCAACGACTGAAACAACATCTTCCGCCGGCAAAGCGGTATAGCCGATATAAAGCCCGACAAGGATCAGGGCAATACTCGCGCCGATCGTGATATTGCGGAGCATATGCGGCTTCACGAAATGGCGGGAATAAGCCACCGGTGCGCAATAAGCCAGCGCCACGCCCAGTTCAATCGCGCCGATAATGCCGCACATGATGACGACATCCAGCAAATTGATCGTTGAAACATCGACGATGCTCGGCACCAGACCACCATAAAAAACAATCAGCAAAGGGTTGGAAAGGCTGACCATCACCGCGCCTGTGAAGGTATCGAACAGTTTTTGCTCCTTGCTTTCGCTCACTTCGATGCTGACATTCGGGTTCATCAATCCCTTGATGCCCAGATAGATCAGATAGACGGCGGCGCAGGACTTTAAGAGAATAGAAATAAACAGCAAATCTTCCTCGGCGAACCGAAGGCCCGCAAGCACAAGGCCAAGATAGAAGAAAGAAACAATCGACAGCCCCGCCACGAAGACGAAACATCCCGATATACCATGCGTCATCGTGCGCGAAATAATGGTCATCATGCCTGGGCCGGGTTTAACGGCCAGTGCAAAAACAGCGATCGAGAAAGTAATGATCGTTTGAAAATCCATCTCTTTAAAACCTCAATTGACCACCGAAACGACATCCTGCGCCGGAAGCGCGGAATAACCAATATAAAGACCGACCAGAACAAGAACGATGCTGGAACCGATTGTGACATTGCGCAAAATCGCGGGGGTGAGGAAATTGCGCGATAAGGCAAAGGGCAGGCAGTATGTAACGGCGACCACGCATTCAACCACCGTTAAGGTAACGGCAAGCGTTATGACATCGCCAAAACCGATGGTGGAAACATCGAGAATGCTGGGCACCAGCCCGCCGTAAAAAACAATGACGAGCGGGTTGGAAAGGGTCAACATGACAAAGCCGGTAAAATCATCAAACAGCTTTTGTTCCTTGCCTTCCCTGATCTTGAGCTCGACATCGGGGTTCATCAATCCTTTGACACCGAGGTAAATCAGATACACGGCACAGCAGGATTTGAGGAGGATGGAGATGAAAACCAGATCTTCCTGTGCAAACTTCAATCCGGCCAGAACAAGCCCCAGATAAAAATACGAAACAAGACAGACCGCGAGGATGAAGGCATAACATCCCATCATGCCGTGGCTGATGGTCCGCGAAATAACCGTCATCATGCCGGGGCCGGGTTTAACAGCCAGTGCAAAAACGGCGAGGGCGAAGGTTATTATCGTTTGAAAATCCATAATTTGTTATACAGTGCCGCCCATGAGCCATTCAAATCAAAAAGCGGTCCCCACCGCCGATAATCCCCTGTTTGCGGATTTCCGCGCCCGGAAAACGGGGGGGCAGGCTCTTGCCGCGGCCCTGTCGGCGGACATGGACGGGCTTTTACGGGATTTGACGGCGGAACATCTGAAGAATGTTCCATCTCTGTGCCTGATGGCGCTTGGCGGGTATGGCCGGGCCGAACTCTGCCCCGGTTCGGATATCGACATCATGTTTTTAACCCCCGCCGCGCCACAGGAAGGCGAGAACGAGGCTATTGAAAAATTTCTTTACGCCCTGTGGGACCGCGGCCTCAAGGTCGGGCATAGTGTGCGCAGCCAGAATGATTGTGTCACCCTTGCCCGTAAGGATAGCAAGATTCTGACGTCTCTTCTGGATGCGCGTCTGATCGCAGGGAATGCGGATCTTGCCAGCCAGCTTGCCGCAAAAATGGAAAATCTTCTCTCGCCTGATGAAAAACACGCCTTTGTGCGGAACAAACTGGCCGAGCGTGATGAACGCCATAAACGATACGGCGACACACGTTATGTTCTGGAACCGAATATCAAGGAAGGTAAAGGCGGCCTTCGTGATTTCCAGACGTTGATGTGGATTGCCCGCGCCGTCTATAACGCCCGCACTCTCGATGACCTTGTTACACACGATGTGCTGACACAGGCCGAGGCACGGCGCTTTGCCAAAAGCCACGATTTCCTTTTGACGGTGCGTTGTCATCTGCACGACATTGCAGGCCGCGCAGAAGAACGGCTGCATTTCGATATACAGCCAGATATCGCGGAGCGCCTAGGGTATAGCAATCGCCATACCGGGCGCGCGGTCGAACGGTTCATGAAACATTACTTCCTCGTAACACGGGACATTGGCGACCTGACGCGCATCCTCTGTGCCGCTATCGACGCGGCCTATGAACCGGAAGCAAAAAAAGAAGAAGGCCATTTCGGGTTCGAGATTTTGAACGGCCGCCTGACATTCGGTGCAAAGCAAAATCTGGCGCGTCATCCACTCGACATGCTACGCCTCTTCCGCGTGGCCCAGGATACGGGGCGCGACATTCACCCGCTTGCCCTCAAACAAATCACGCGCAACATCCGTGAAATAGATGATGATATGCGTCATGATCCGTTGGCGAACCAGATATTTCTGGAGATTTTGACATCGCGCAGGAACGCCGCAATGACGCTTTTGCGTATGAATGAATCAGGCGTTCTGGGCCGCTTCATTCCCGACTTTGGGCGCATCATCGCGCTGATGCAATTTGATCGCTATCATCATTATACGGTCGATGAACACACGCTCCATTGCATCGATATTCTTCAGCGCATCGAACGCGGCGAACTGCATGACGACGCACCGGTCGTCAGTGGTTTTATCCAAGATATAGCTGAACGCACCGCTCTCTATGTTGCACTGTTCCTGCATGACATATGCAAAGGGCGCGGTGGGCGCCATGCGGAGCTCGGGGCGGAACTCGCGCATGAACTCGGCCCGCGTTTGGGTCTTTCAGGCACTGAAACCGACCTTGTATCATGGCTCATCCATGAACATCTTCTGATGTCGGACACGGCCTTCAAACGCAACCTCAACGACCCCAAAACCATCGCGGACTTTTCCGCAAAAATGCGATCGCGCGCGCGGCTTGATATGCTGTTTGCCCTTACCACCGCCGATATCATGGGCGTGGGGCCGGGCCGGTGGACGGCATGGAAGGCGCGTCTTTTGGAAGAACTCTATCTGAAAACCCGCGCCCTGATGGACGGCGAAGAGCCCGGGATGACCGGCGAAGTAACCGTGCCAGATGATTTGGCTGATGGCGAAACCCGCATCGTCATCACCACGGATGATGCGCAATCGGCCAGTGTCGTCATCGTCTACACACCGGACCGCGCCGGATTGTTCGCCACCCTTTGCGGCGCGCTCTCCGCCGAAGGGGCGAACATCATGCGCGCTTATATCGCGACCGTCACACCGCGCAAAAATGCACCCCGTGTGGCCGTCGACCGTTTCATCATTCAAAATCATTCCGGCCTGCCGTTCCATCAGGAACACCGGCAGGACGATTTGCGCCAGAGCATTCTGGCGGCCCTCGACGGCACGCTCGACACGCAAGGCAAGATCGCTTCTCACAAAGCGCCTGTTACACGGCAGGACATGGTCTTCGACATTCCGCCAAAAATCGCGATCCACAACAACGCCAGCGGGTCCGATACGGTGGTGGAGGTTGAGGCGCGGGACCGCCACGGACTGCTTTATGACATCGCCTGTGTGTTCCGCGATTCCGGGCTGGATTTACGGGCGGCAAAGATTAACACGCAGGGGCTACGGGCCATCGACGCCTTCTATATCCAGACGGCAAAGCGCAAAAAACTGGTGGATTCCGCGGGTCAGGAACGGCTGATAGAGGCCCTGAAAGCCAAGGTTGCCAAGCTCTGAACCTTGATATATAAAAACCGCCAATGCGGAGGAGTGGCGGAGTGGTTGAACGTACCGCACTCGAAATGCGGCATAGGGGCAACCCTATCGGGGGTTCGAATCCCCCCTCCTCCGCCAGAATATAAAAACGGGTCCTTGCGGCCCGTTTTTTATTATGCTGGATGGAGCAGTGGACGAAACACCACGGTTCGATAACCGCTTAATAAAAGCTGACCCCACCAAGCCCTATTCCGCCGCTTGATGACATTCAACGCAAAAAAATGGTTGCCTTGGAATTTTATTTCGTTTGTTAATGGATGGTTAAGAAAACCACGGCATGTTGATAGGATGAATTTCGATTTTCTCAAGGACCCGCACAGCTCTGCCTGGTACATACGTGCCTTGGAAGAGCTTGTGGATGTCGTCCAGTCCCTGTCCAAAGCGCGCGATGATGACAGCATCCGGAAAATTGTCCGCGCATCGGCGCGGTCGCTGGCCTGCGCCGATGGAGCCACATTCGTCCTGCGCGACAATGACCAATGCTATTATGCCGATGAAGACGCCATCAGCCCGCTCTGGAAAGGAAAACGTTTTCCCATTACAAGCTGCATAAGCGGCTGGGCCATGCTTCACAGCCAATATGTGGCAATAGAAGATATCTATCAGGATGAGCGTATACCGGCCGAGGCCTATCGTCCCACCTTTGTCAAAAGCCTTGCCATCGTCCCGATCGTTCAGAAAGAGCCTATAGGCGCGATTGGCGTATACTGGGCTTATCATCGCACGACGAGCGAAGCAGAAATGAAAATCCTTCAGACGCTTGCCAACGCGACGGCGGTTGCGATGGAAAATGCCGATCTCTTCAGCCAGCTTCAGGACAAGCCCTAACCGCCCGCCGCAAAG
>CBFGQF010000139.1:0-5124 GCA_965650865.1 uncultured Alphaproteobacteria bacterium
ACGCCATTGCAACCGAAATGGCAATGTCGATCAGCACTTCTTTGAATCCCCGCAATTCCTTCTCGGTCAGATGACTGGAAACTAGCCCGATAGACCGGCCCGCCTGATCCGGCAAGGCATCGATATTCTGGGCCCATGACGGCCAGTCAAGACGACGGTTCAAGGTTTCCATCAAAAGCTTCTGGCAAAAGGGACTTTTGCAAAAATCTTCAGAGTATTGGCGCAAGATATTCGAAAGCGACTGAAGCTCTCGCTCCTGCGCATCCCATCCGCCGGTCACATCGGAATAACTGACATATAGCCCGATCCGGTATGGCAGGGAGACCAGCATGGCCGCATCATCGGCTGTCAGGCCGCTAAGGATATCTTCGAAATTGTGGCTAGCCGGAATACTCAAGATGCGCCCCTCGGGCATAAGGTTAAGCCCCTCTATACTAACGGTTTTTTATAAAAAAGGGAAGCCTGCGGATTTAAGCGCCGGTTGCAAGGCACAAAAAAACGGCCCGGTGAAGGGCCGCCTTTGAAACTCTTAGGCTGAGGCTGCTCTACGCGGCCATCGCCTTGACGATCGCATCGCCGAGACCTGCCGGGGATTCCGATACCACGAAGCCGGCAGAGCGCATCGCGTCCATCTTGGCAGAGGCGGTGTCATCACCACCGGAGATAATGGCACCAGCATGGCCCATGCGTTTGCCCGGAGGGGCCGTTGCTCCGGCAATGAAGCCTGCAATCGGCTTTTTCGTTTTGGAATCCTTGTACCATTGCGCGGCTTCGATTTCCGCCGTGCCGCCGATCTCGCCGATCATCACGATGGATTCCGTTTCCGGATCGTTCATGAACAGTTCAAGACAGTCGATAAAGTTCGTGCCGTTGACGGGGTCACCGCCGATGCCGATACAGGTCGATTGACCAAGGCCCGCAGCACCTGTTTGCGCGACCGCCTCGTATGTCAGCGTGCCGGAACGGGAAACGATCCCGACCTTGCCGCGCTTGTGAATATGACCTGGCATAATGCCGATCTTGCATTCGCCCGGCGTGATGATGCCCGGACAGTTCGGACCAATCAAACGGGTTTTAGAGCCTGTTAACGCACGCTTGACCTTCACCATGTCCAAAACCGGAATACCTTCGGTGATGCAAACGACCAGTGGGATGTTCGCATCAATAGCCTCAAGAATAGAATCGGCTGCAAACGGCGGCGGCACATAAATGACAGAGGCATTCGCGCCTGTCTTCTTCACGGCTTCATCCACCGTATTAAACACCGGAAGACCCAGATGCTGTTGGCCGCCCTTACTCGGCGTGACACCGCCAACCATTTTCGTGCCATACGCAATAGCCTGCTCGCTATGGAACGTGCCTTGCGCGCCGGTGAAACCCTGACAGATCACTTTCGTGTCCTTGCCGACCAATACAGCCATTTTTTACCCTTTGTTAACTGTTTTAATTACCCCCTCTTTATAAAGAGCGAGGCCATAAATTCAAAGCCCTAAATCACCCCAATATCCGCTTTTAACCGTTGTTTTCCTTCATGAAATTTTAATATCCATAAAATAGGATGGGCCTATCGAGGTTTACGAAGGAAACCTGTCATATGCCCACGCACGAGCAGATTCGTCTAAACGAATTCCTGGCCGCGAACAAACCGCGGGAAATTGCCAGCTACATTGCTCGTACGCCCAAAATTCAGAAAGATATCCTGGATTTTTATGGCCCCGAACTGGATATTCAAACCCTCGTTAGCAATTTGAAAAGCAAAAACCGTGACGTTGTCGATGGCGTAAGGGAATTGCTGGATGATTATCTTGAAAAACGCAGAGGCAAACTGCCGGTCAGCAATATCCCTGTCAGCGTACGCCGAATATCATCCGTCGATGAAGCCAAGGAAAATTTCAGGCTCGGCAAAGAAGCCATGAAACGCGGCAACATATTCAAGGCCGGCGTCGATTGGCTCGCCGCCATCGGCAGTACGGCAGGGCTTACAGTCAGAGAAAGACAATTGGCGACCGCGCTAGGCGTACAGGTATCGCTTTTAGGATTGTTCAGCGCGCAGGCACAGGCCGCTGTTTCGCAGAACGATATCAATTCCGCGCTCAATGATTTCAACGCAGCCCCGCAAACAGACACGATTTCCGGCTCATCCTATTTTCCACTCCGCATTACAGTCGATGGGGCAAACCTGCAAGGACAGTTCAACGCAGCTATACCCATGACCAATGAGGGCGGCTATCTCTATAGCCCTTATCTAGTGCAGAAAATGGAAAAAAGCGCAAAGGCGCGACAATATATTGAATGGATCAATGAAGAGGCCGCGAAAAACAACATCAATCCCGTCATCCTTGGCAACCAACTGTTCCGTGAGACTGTGCACTTCAACCCGAAATATATTTATGGGCCCGAAATGTCTGATGCAAATGCCATGGGCATGGGACAATTTATTGAAAGCACGGGCAATCAATACGGCCTATACACGACCGAAGATTTTTTTGATCCGCAAAAATCGATTGCCGCTGCAGCCAAACACATGCGCGACCTGCTCAATAATTACAACGAAGATTATGTTCTCGCACTTGCCGCCTATAACGGCGGACCAGGGGCCGTTGACACAGCACGAAAGCAACTGGGCATCAATACAATTACAGGCAAACAATGGCTGGCCGTCATGGATGCGCGATATGAAGCCGACACCGAACGAAGCAACAAGGCATGGCATGTTCAATCGCGTGAATATGTCGGCGACATTTTGAATATCAACTGGAATGAAAGCCACAGAAGATGGGCCATCCAATTACAGGGTACGGATGCGGTTGCGTTTGCGACAACGGGCCGGAAGAAAGTCGATGCCCCAATGCCGACCCCGCTCGCGTTAAGGCCACAGGGGCCCACACCTCAAAGCAACGGATAAAAAAGGCGCTTTGATAAAGCGCCTTTTCTTTGCGGTTATTCCGGCAGATTGCACATTACGCGGCGGCTTGCGCTTTCTTCGTGGCCTCGACAACCTTTTGGGCTGCGTCCGCCAGATTGTCCGCCGACACAATCGGCAGGCCGGAATTGTTCAATATTTCCTTGCCCAGTTCCACGTTCGTGCCTTCAAGGCGCACAACGAGCGGAACGGACAGGGCAACTTCTTTCGCGGCGGCGATAACGCCGTTCGCGATGATATCGCATTTCATGATACCGCCGAAAATGTTGACGAGGACGCCCTTCACATTCGGGTCGGACAGGATGATCTTGAAGGCCGCCGTCACGCGCTCCGTCGTGGCGCCGCCGCCGACATCGAGGAAGTTTGCAGGCTCACCGCCATACAATTTGATGATGTCCATGGTCGCCATCGCAAGGCCCGCGCCATTGACCATACAGCCGATATTGCCGTCCATGCGGACGTAGGAGAGTTCCCAGTCTTTCGCGAGGCGTTCATTTTCATCTTCTTCGGATTCATCGCGCATATCGGCAACCGCCTTCTGGCGGAACAACGCATTGTCATCGAAGTTCATTTTCGCATCGAGCGCCATCACTTCGTTTTTGTCCGTGACGATCAGCGGGTTGATTTCAACGATAGAGCAATCGAGTTCGACAAACGCCTTATAAAGCGCCGTGAAAAACTTCGTGGCAGATTTCAGTGTGTCGCCTTCGAGGCCGAGACCAAATGCGAGTTTGCGTGCATGGAAGCCCTGAAGGCCCGTAACCGGATCGATTGCCACCTTCGTGATTTTTTCAGGGTGTTTATGGGCCACTTCTTCAATATCCATACCGCCTTCGGTAGACACCATGAATGTAATACGGCTGGTGGCGCGATCGAGAACGACAGAGCAGTAATATTCCTTGGAAATGTCCACACCGTCCGTCACGTATAGACGTTGAACCAGCTTCCCTTCGGGACCCGTCTGGATAGTGACCAACGTCTGATCCATCATCGCCTCGGCGGCTGCCTTTACTTCGTCCTTGGATTTGCAGAGGCGGACACCGCCCTTGCCTTCGGGGTTATTTTTGAATTTACCGGCGCCGCGCCCACCCGCATGAATCTGGGCCTTTACGACATAAAGCGGACCCGGAAGCTGGTCCACGGCGGCCACCGCCTCCGCAACGCTCAGCGCCGGAATGCCCTTGGGCACGGCAACGCCGTATTTCGCGAGGAGTTCTTTGGCCTGATATTCATGGATATTCATTTTTAACCCTTTGTTTTTGTAAGGAAGTCCGGGCCGGAAGCCCGATAATTGCCCCCATTTTCTAGCATTTGCGCGCAGCCCTGAAAACCCCCTATTTCCGCGGCGCTCACAGGGGATTTTGCCCTGAAATTTGAATTCGTTAACGCCAAAATGGTACTCTATAGGAAATGGAGACACAGGGACAAAAAGCGAATTTATCCGAATTCCCCGGTATCGAGGTGCCGGTGGAACAGTTCGGGCGTATCGCCCCAAAATCCATGCTGAACAACTTCAATCTGGTGGCAACGCCGAGTCAGGAATATCTGCTCTTTGCGCAATCCGGTTATAACGCCAGCCAATTTACCCGCACAGCATTAAACGGCGATCATGACCCACAAGCCGAAGAAAAGAAAAAGGAAGAAGAAAAATTCCGCCGCCAAATGTATGCGACAGGTATGAAAACATTTTCGGATCTGACGTATAACGATGTTATCGAGAATTTTGAATCGATCAGCCGTCAATATACCGAGACGATCCAGCGTAACTTGGATGCCATCCGTGTTGATGATTCCATGATCGCAAGGGGAACAAATGGTAAGCCGATTGAGACGGTAGAGGATCTCAAAGCACTTCAGGACGAAAAAGGTATGTGTATCGACCAGCTTTCGATCGACCAGACAACGATTGTCGATGGCGTACGCGTGAATTCCGCCGCGTATATGTATACCGCACATGTGAATGAAGTTATCCTCGACGAACAGTTGATGATCGAAGAATATAAAAGACAGGTTGAGACCGGCGAGAAGCCCATAGAGGATTTGCCGCCTGAAATCCAGGAGCAACTTGTTGAGGCCGAAAACAATGGCGGCACAATCCCGATGGAAGAACCAACTGTTCTGGATATACTGAAAACCGCCGAAGAAATTGGTATGACAGGACAAGATCTGGCCAATGCCGGTTTCTTGAGAGCAAGCACCGT
>CBFGQF010000140.1:0-5061 GCA_965650865.1 uncultured Alphaproteobacteria bacterium
TGCAACGCAAGGATCGCTGTTTGGCGCGTTCCTGTCCATCCTCGGCGTGACCATGCTGTTTGTTACAAACATGCATCATCTTTTGATTCACGGTTTGGTCGAAAGCTATCACATGTTCCCGATCGGCGGCATTCCCGATACGGGCAGTATGGCCGAGCTTGTCGCGCGCGCTGTGTCTTCATCCTTCCTGATCGGGTTCCAGATAGCATTGCCCTTCGTGATCGTCTCCCTGATGGTCTATGTCGGGATGGGTGTTCTCTCCCGCCTGATGCCGCAGATACAGGTTTTTATTCTCGCGGTCCCGATCCAGATTTTGCTGGCGCTCATGACCATGGGGATGGCGATTTCCGCAATCATGCTGTTCTGGCTATCGAGTTTTGAAAACGGGATGATTTATTTTCTTTCACTCGGCGGGGACAGATAACGCATGAGCGAAGAAAACGACGATAGCCAAAAGACCGAAGACCCCACCCCCAAGAAACTGGAAGATGCCCGGCGAAAGGGGCAGGTGCCGATCAGCCGGGAAATCAACAACTGGGTGATGCTTCTGGCCGGCACTGTTGTCATTCTCGGTTTTGGCCCCGCCATGATGGAAGATATCATGGCGCTGCTGCGTACTTATTTCGAGCAGACGGCGCTGCTCCCGCCATCGCCCGGCGGATTGCAGTTCGCGGTGGTTGAGGCGCTTAAAGAGATTCTTTTCATTCTCGCGGTTCCGCTGTTGTTCCTGATGATCGCGGCATTTATCGGGCCGTTCATACAGGTGGGGCCGATCTTCGCGCCGGAAATCATCAAGATGGATTTAAGCAAGATATCCATTGTCAAAGGTTTTGGCCGCCTGTTTTCGATGAAATCGATCATGGAATTCGTCAAGGGCATTCTAAAGCTGGCGATTATTTCCGTGGTCGGGATCATTATTCTGACGCCGTTCTACGGATCGGTCGAACATATGGTGGGATTGCCGATCGCGGCGGCGGCGGACGAATTAAAATCCCTTACCACACGACTGCTTGTCGGCATTCTGGTCGTTTTGTTCGTGATCGCGTTGATCGATCTTCTCTATCAACGGTATGAACACAACAAAAAGATGCGCATGACCAAGCAGGAACTGAAGGACGAATACCGCCAGTCCGAAGGGGACCCGCATGTCAAGGCGAAGTTACGCCAGATCCGGCAGGAACGCGCCCGCGCACGTATGATGCAGGCGGTGCCGGGCGCCGATGTCGTCATCACCAACCCGACCCACTATTCTGTCGCCCTGAAGTACGATCCTGATGAGAACGAGGCGCCTATGGTCGTGGCGAAAGGGGTGGACGAGCTAGCCCTTCGTATCCGCGAGCTGGCGAAAGAGCATGATATTATCATTATGCCGAACCCGCCGCTGGCCCGCGTTTTGTTCGATACGGTGGAAATCGACGAAATGGTCCCGCCGGACCAGTATAAGGCCGTGGCGGAGATCATCTCCTACGTCTTTAAATTAAAGGGTAAATTGAAGTAATTCGCCTCTGGCCCCTAGCCAAACCCTTGATTCCTGTGGCATTCTAGGCGAATTATGTCGCTTGACCATTCCGATTTCATTGCCCGCCAGTCCCCGCCCAAAAACAAGGGCACGCCCACGCGCGACCGTGTGCGCAGGCTTTTGATCTCTGCCATTCTGTTTATGATCTATATCGGCGGATGCATTGCGCTCGCCGCGCTTTTGGATATCAACCGTTCCACGATGGTGGCGGCGGGCCTTCTTTTCATCTTTGCCGCGATCCTTGCCTTTTTTGTGCAGCGGTTCCTGCATGCCTACGCCGTGCGCGAAAAAGAACGTCAATTGATCCGCGAGGTATTGGAGGGCAGCCGCGGCGCCCGTCTTATTACCGATGCCGCCGATAACGCCGTCTATACCAACCAGCGTTTCGATGATTTGTGCGAAGGTATCGAACCGGGGCTGGAGGCGCTTTCACGCCTGTTCAACGACAACCCCGAAGCCTTGAGCCATTTTAAAAATCTGGCGGAGCAGGCACAGCGCGGATTGCATGATTCCATCGAACTGAAAGCCGTGCAGGGCGAGCGCGAGCAATGGTTCATCATCTCGGCGCAGCCGGTGGCCGGATGGGCGGGATATGTTCATTGGCGCGTCGATGATGTTACGCAACAACGCGAGGTCGACCGCACGATCCGCGAGGAGCGGGAGAAGCTGATCGATTTCACGGACAACGCGCCTGTGGGATTTTTCAGTACCGATGAGAGCGGGCGCTTTGTTTTTGTAAACGCAACCTTTGCCCGCTGGCTTGGCGAAGACATATCGACGCTTTTGCGATCCGGTCATTTGCATGCCTATATCGACAACCCCCCGCACAGCGCCGCGCCTTATGATATCACGGAAAAAGGCGGGACACGGCAGGTTGCCGAAATCATGATGAAAGGCGTTGGCGGGCGCACCTTCCTGGCATCGTTCAACCAGACCGTCGTGTTCGAAGATGACGGGCGTGTGCGTACGCGCGGCGTGGTCCACGATTTGACGTCAGAGCGTGAAATGCGCCAAGCCTTGCAGGCGTCCGAAGACCGGTTCCAGCGTTTCTTCGAAGAGGCGCCGCTCGGCATTGCCCTCGTCGGTGCCGACGGCATCGTGCAAGATTGCAACGTCGCGCTTGCCGGAATGTTGGGCCATGATATCGCCGACATCGAAGGGAAAAATTTCAATACCCTACTGGGCGATGACAACCGAGACTCTGCGCTGGCCGCACTCGCGCAGATCGGGCAGGGGCAGCAACTGCCCGGGCCAATGGAAGTTACGCTTAAGGGGAAAAAGACCGCGCCGGTGCAGATGCATGCCCGCAAAATAAAGGGCACAGACAATATCGTGCTCCACTTCCTTGACCTGACCGAACACAAACGCCTTGAGGCGCAATTCGTGCAATCGCAAAAGATGCAGGCGATCGGCCAGCTCGCGGGCGGTGTCGCGCACGATTTCAACAATCTTTTGACGGCCATTATCGGGTTTTGCGATCTCCTTCTTATCCGGCACAAACCGGGCGATCCGAGCTTTGGCGATATTATGCAGATCAAGCAGAACTCAAACCGCGCCGCGAACCTCGTGCGGCAGCTCCTCGCGTTTTCACGCCAGCAAACGCTGCGCCCGCAGGTGCAGGATGTCACCGACATTCTGATCGAGGTGTCACATCTTTTGCGCCGCCTGATCGGTGCGAATATCGAACTCGATCTCAATCACGGTAACGATCTCGGCCTTGTCCGCGTCGACGCATCACAGATGGAACAGGTTCTCATCAACCTTGCCGTCAATGCGCGCGATGCAATGGCGCATGGCGGTAAGCTCTCCATTTCCACGCAGGCTTACATGAATGACAAGCCACAGAAGGCGGGTGATGATGAAATGCCGGTCGGACGCTGGGTGCGCATCGATGTGAAGGATAGCGGTCATGGCATTCCGCCGGAAATCCTGAGCCGCATTTTCGAACCCTTCTTCACGACCAAAGATGTGGGGCAGGGCACGGGCCTCGGCCTTGCCACCGTGTACGGGATTATCCGCCAGACGGGCGGATATCTCCATGTGGATTCCGTCGTGGGCGAAGGCACGGTATTTTCCATTTTCCTTCCATACCTGTCCGAAGAAGAAGCGAAGACCGCCGTTGAAACCCGTAAGGTCGAGGAAGAAACAACAGGCGACCTTACCGGCACCGCTCGCATTCTTCTTGTCGAAGACGAAGACGCCGTGCGGTCGTTCTCGACCCGCGCGCTCACCAACAAGGGGTATGACGTTCTGGGCGCGGAAAGCGCAGAAGCGGCATTGGAGTTAATCGATAAGGAAGATATCAAAACCATCGACCTGATGATCACCGATGTGATGATGCCGGGCATGGACGGGCCGACCATGGCGACGAAGGTGCGCGAACAAAACCCGGACCTGAAAATCATCTTTATCTCCGGCTATACCGAAGACCGCCTGAAAGACCATATGGGCAAGAACATCTATTTCCTGCCCAAACCCTTCACGTTGAAACAACTCGCGGCGAAGGTGAAGGAAGCGCTGGAGGAGTAATCCTTACAGCCCTAAATGGCGTTTCAAATCGTATTTCAGGCCGTTAAAGGCGGGCTCTTTGTCACGCAGTATAAAGATCGGAATATCCTTCATGAATTTCGAAAAGCCTTTGCTTTTTGCTTCGAATGCGGCGCGGAGCGGCGAGCCCGCAATATAATCCGGATCGGCATCCATGATTTTGTTGATTGTGTGGCTCGCGATATACGCACCGCCCGTGGCCTTGATGCCCGCCGTCATATTGCCGAGCGCAACGCCGGTATAATGCATCATCAGGTCGAGCGCTTCGCGGGCCGAGCGGTCCGGCTTTTTATCAAGCGCCATCTTGCTGAGCTCCGGCGGGGTACGCGATCCGGCATTCAGCCAGTCATTGTTGAGCGTGCAGACGGCATCATAAATATTTTTAAGGCCTGGGCCGCTGACGAGGTCCTCCATACAGACATGCCCGAACGATTCATTGCGCGTATATTCGGCCACCAGATTTAAAATGACATGGCGGCGCATATCCGGGCTGGAATCCGCCAAGGCTTGTCTTTCTTTATAATGGCCAACCTTGCTGACATCGAACTGTGCCACGGTGGTCATCGATGTTTCGCTTTCGACCGGATGGTATGTGCCATCGATATTCGGGATATAGGCAGAGCCAAGGCCCGTGCCGGGGCCGACCAGAACAAGATTTCCATTTGTGACGGGCTTGCCACCGCCGAGCTTTACGACATTGGCGGTTTGCGGGTTTTCGGCGGCCTCGATTACACTATAGGCCACGGGCGCAAAATCATTCATCACGCGCACATCGCCGAACTCGTTTTGCAGGGCACTGGTCGAAAACGTCCAGCCATTGACCATGAAGTAACGGTCCGTGCCGGGTTCAATCGTTCCGGCGACGGCGAGCGATGCGGTGGTGATTTTTCCATCCAGAACCTTTTCATACTGGCGCAGGATAGAAGCGGGGCCATCATATTGATCACGCGGATAGGTGAGAGAGTTTGTGAATTCGCCGTTGCTGCCCAAAGTTT
>CBFGQF010000141.1:0-5040 GCA_965650865.1 uncultured Alphaproteobacteria bacterium
CTGGCCATCGGTGGCGGCGCGATGTTTTACTTTTCAAAAAATATGACAAACGAAGAAGCGGCTCCTGTTGCTTCCTCCACAGATACATCCACAGAGCCATCCACAGGCGCATCTGCCCCGATCCCGGCGTCTGCCGAGGAAGAAGCGGAAGCCACAGCTGCCGCTGGTTCCATCGAAGGTGTGGAAGTCCGTCCGGGCAACCCGATCGTCGCAAAGGTGGATGGTCAGCCGATCACCCGTGTTGATGTATTCCGCTATATCAAACTGATGCCGGCGAACATCCAGCAATTGCCGCCTGCCGCTGTTTATCCGCTGGCGCTGGACCAGGTCATCAATACCCGTCTTGTCCAGAACAAGGCCGAGGCCGCCGGTCTGGAAAGCGATCCGGAAGTGCAGGAACAGCTATCGCTGGCCAAGCAACAGATCGTCCGCAGTGTTTATGTCCAACGCGAAGTCGACAAGCAGATTTCCGATGGCGACATCAAGAACGCCTATAACGAGTATGTCGAAAAGATTCCTGCCGTTGAGGAAGTCAAGGCCGCCCACATTCTGGTCGGTGATGAAGCCAAGGCCAAGGACCTGATCGAACAACTTAAGGGCGGTGCCGATTTTGCCAAGCTGGCCGCTGCGAATTCCGGCGATCCGGGCAACAAGGACAAGGGCGGTGAACTCGGCTGGTTCGCGAAACAGGACATGGTGCCTGAATTCTCCGAAGCCGCATTCAAAATCGAAAAAGGTCAGATCGGCGATGTGCCTGTGAAGACCCAGTTCGGCTGGCATGTTATCAAGGTCGAAGACAAGCGTCAGCGCCCGAAACCGACATTGGAAGAAATGACGCCGATGATACAGGTTGAACTGCGCCGCCAGAAACTGGAAGGCATGCTGAAAGACTGGCGTGAGACAGCCGCCATCGAAACATTCGATGTGAATGGCGATCCGGTCAAGGCTGCCGAAGCTCCGGTAGCTGCCCCGGCGGAAGCTGCTCCGGCCGCAGGCGGGGAATCCGCTCCGGCAGAAGCGCCAGCCGCCGAAACACCGGCCCAGTAATATTCAAGCATGAATTGTCTGGAAGCATTATCGAAGCCCCGGGAAACAAACGCCCCGGGGCTTCCCCTTTTGCTGGT
This sequence comes from uncultured Alphaproteobacteria bacterium, assembly GCA_965650865.1. Lineage (GTDB taxonomy): Bacteria > Pseudomonadota > Alphaproteobacteria > Micavibrionales > Micavibrionaceae > Micavibrio_A. The sequence goes on from CBFGQF010000141.1 coordinate 1,125, forward strand.
GGCTGCTGCCGCGCTTGTTGACAAGGATGGCCGCGTGCTGGTGGCGCAACGTCCCGAAGGTAAACCCATGGCGGGCCTATGGGAATTTCCCGGCGGCAAGATCAAGGAAGGCGAAACGCCCGAATTCGCCCTTTGCCGCGAGATTGAAGAAGAACTGGGGATCGAAGTGCGCGAATGTTGTTTCGTGCCAATCGCCTTTGCCTCTCATAGCTATTCCGATTTTCATTTGTTGATGCCGCTTTATATATGCCGCATGTGGAAGGGGATTGTGACCCCGCGCGAAGGGCAGGCGGTGAAATGGTGCATGCCGAACGAGCTTTATAAGCTCGATATGCCGGAGGCAGATGTGCCGCTGATAAGTCAGCTTATGGAGAGAATGTAGTTTGTCATCCTGAGCGCAGCGAAGGATCCCATGAGATCCTTCAGTCGCTACCGCTCCTTCAGGATGACAAGGCGGCAAACTATGATAAAATATCCCTATGATCCCATCCGCCTATTACCTTCGCGACTTTTATAAAACGCTCGGCGGGCGGATCGTGCGGCGACTTATCCGCGAACGTATCGAAAAATTCTGTGGCAATCTTGCCGGCTTGCGTGTTCTTGGGGGTGGCTATGCCGTTCCGTATCTCACGCCATTTACTGGTTCTACGGAAAGAACCGTAAGCGTCATGTTCACGGGGCAGGGGGTTCATCACTGGCCGGATGACGGCAAGAACCTCACTTGCCTGGCCGATGAAACGGAACTGCCGTTCGAAACCAATTCGGTGGACCGTATTATCCTCGTCCATTCTCTAGAATTCACCGGCCTTTTAAAACCGGCGTTCGAAGAATTCTGGCGCGTCCTGAAAAGCAACGGGCGTATTTTGATCATCGTGCCGAACCGTATGGGGCTCTGGGCGCGCGCGGATTGGACTCCCTTCGGGCACGGCCAGCCTTATTCCGCGTCGCAGGTAGAACATTTCCTTTCTGAAAATTTGTTCGTTCCGGAACGCGCGGAAAAGGGGTTGTTTATCCCGCCGTTCAAAAGCCAGTTTTTATTGAGGTCCGCCGGATGGTGGGAAAAGCTCGGCGAGAAAATCTTCCCCGGCATGGGCGGTTTGATTTTTGTCGAGGCCTCGAAGCAAATCTATGCTGGCACAGCGCGTCCTGTGCGCTCCGCAGCAACAAAAGCAAAGCCCGTTATTGTTGGCACTCCTGAAGCCGTTTAGCAGAAAAAACGTCATTGCGAGCGTAGCGAAGCAATCCAGCTTATAATATTACTAAACCATCGGAGGATGGATTGCCGCGTCGGCCTTGCGGCCTCCTCGCAATGACGGCTTTATAAATTGAGCGGATTGTTCGGATCAATTCCATCCATGAATTGCTTTTTACGGTCAACGTTACAGACTTGATAAACTAAGCCGATCCATGTCCCGATTACCGATTTCGCGCTGTCGATCCATGTGTTGTCGAGCAGGGGATTTATCGCAGACTCCGGGAAGTCAGCCGCATCGACTTTGCCTGTTAGCGCCAGTTCCATAAAATCCATCGCCATCGCCTCTGCCTCATCCCCCAGATAATATTGGGGCAGGGGCGGATAGTCGGAACGATCACCGTTTAAATAACGGGTCACTTCCCGGCGGTATTCTTTCAAAAGGCTGAAGACATCGTATTCCGGATGTCCTTGAAAACAGATCAGGCGGAATCCGTCTGGACTCGTCGCCATATGCACACCGACGGCTTTGCTTTCAACAAGGACACGCATGTTGGCGGATTCCATCTGCTGGCGCGATACATCGCCGAAACGGGAATGGGGGGCGTCGAAAATAGTGTTCATATCGCGGACGAGGGGGTGTTTTTTATCCACCACGCGATGCGAAAACACGCCCCATCGTTTATCGGTATGGCGTGTCGGCGGTTGCCCATAAACATGGGCCATGGCGATATGACTGGCGAAACACGAACACAAAACCGAGGTGGTGTTGTTCATCCCCCATTCGATGACGTCGATCATCGGTTGCCAATAGGCGCGGTCTGTGACTGGCGTGGATACATTGGCGCCGGTGACGATAAGGGCGTCGAGCCCGTCTTGTTTTAACGTTTCAAAATCTTCATAGTATTTTGCGATATGCGCCGCCGCCTCCGGCCCCCGTTCGATCATCGGCAGGGTAAAGGGGTGAATATGGATTTGCACGATACGGTTTGATTCATCGACAAGGCGGAAAAACTGGCGCTCCGTCGCCTCCATCGCGGCGTCCGGCATAAGGTTCATAAAACCGATATGTAGTTCGCGGATATCCTGCTGCGCCGCCCGTTCCACATCCATAATCTGGCGGCCTTCCGCGGCAAGGCGGTCATAGGTCGGCAAATTCGAATTTTTGATGATCGGCATGGAATTGATTTCCTCGGGTATTCTCTATACAAATAAGGCTTCAATTTATAGAGAGATTGCGATTTCGTCCATGCCCGACAAAAAGAGTGCCTCCACCGACACGAAAAACTACAATTCCGCCGCCCTTGACGAGGTGCGCCGCAAGATCGACGAACTGGACGACCGCATCCACGATACATTGATGGAACGCGCCGAACTGGTCATGCAGGTCAGCGAGGCCAAGAAGAAGGCCAATATCCAGATTATCCAGCCCGCACGGGAGGCCAAAATGATCCGCCGCCTTCTGGGCCGCCATAAAGGTGTTTTGCCGGAAATGGCGGTCGTGCGAATCTGGCGTGAACTGGTGGGGGCGGTCTCGCTGCTTCAAACCGGTTTAAAGGTGACCGTGACATTGCAGGACAACAATCAGGATGTCTGGGACATGGCGCGCGATTATTTCGGGTCCTGCCTACCCATGACCAAGACCAACAGTGCGGTTTATGCGATTTCCGATGTGAAGGATGACAAGGCGACCTTTGCCGTTGTGCCATTTCCCCGCGAAGAAGACGAGAATCCATGGTGGACCTATCTGGCGCAGGGCGGCAAGGATGCCATGCAGATTATCCTGACCCTTCCGCATGGGCGCGACCCGGAAAATGCAAAATCGGATTCCCGCGCGCTCGTCGTGTCCAAATCCGGCTTTGACGCATCGGGCGATGATTGTTCCTTCCTCCTCATCCAGTGTGACGCCGAAATCAGCCGCGGCCGTCTGGTCGATCTGGCGAAGAAGGCGGGCCTGACCGCGATCACCCTGTCTTCCAAACGGGCGACATCATCGTCTGCGCCATCCATCCATTTGATGGAAGTGGAAGATCATGTGGCAAAAGGCGACAAGCGCATCGATGAATTCCTGAAGGCGCTCGATGATTCCGGTGCGAATATCATCCCTGTGGGTGGTTATCCAACCCCGCCGACCTATACGAAGACAGTACAGGTTTTGGACGCCCCAAAGGCGGCGCAGGCTTAAATTTTTATTGTCATCCTGAGGGAGTGCAGCGACCGAAGGATCTTCTGAGATTCTTCGCTGCGCTCAGAGTGACAGGTGTAAAATGAAATTCAAACCCAATCCCGGCATTATTGACATTGCGCCGTATGTGGGGGGAGAAAGCAAAGCGCCCGGCGCGGCCCGCGTGATCAAGCTGTCCTCCAACGAAAACCCTTTCGGGACAAGCCCGAAGGCGCTTGAGGCGCTGAAGGCCGATCAGAAATTAGAAAAATATCCGGACGGTAATTGCATTGAACTCCGCGAAGCGATTGCGAAGAAATTTGGATTGGAATTTAACCGGATTATCTGCGGCGCGGGGTCCGATGAAATCATTGGCCTTCTTTGCAAGGCCTATATCGAACCGGGCGATGAAGTCGTCTATGCAGACCATGCGTTTTTGATGTACGGAATTTTCGCCCGCACTTGTGGCGGCGTAACGATAGAGGTTGCGGAAAAGAATTTATGTCCCGATCTCGATGCCATGCTCGCCGCCGATACGCCGAAAACAAAAATTGTTTTTC
>CBFGQF010000142.1:0-4901 GCA_965650865.1 uncultured Alphaproteobacteria bacterium
CGCGCCTTCGCTGCTGGAGCGTGTGCGTTCGGTTTCATTATCCAGGTCCGCCTTGTCCTTGATGTCGAGAACGACGGTCAGGATATCGCCAACTGTGGCCGCGCGCTGGTCCTTGAAGAAGGTCTGACGATTGCTGGCCCAAAGGGAGTTTTTCTCTTTCTCTTCGATCTGGGGGGTTGGCATCGGCATGGAAACCGCGCGGTAATTTTCCTGTGTCGTCGGATTTTCAATGGGGGTCATCGCCGGAGCGCGGCCGACATCGGCAAGCCGTTCGGTGGCGCTGCATGCCGCAAGCGATGTGGTGGCCGCCAGTATCAGAAGTGTCTTTTTCATGTCCCTGTTACTCCTTACTCTTTCATGTTCTATCGCACGGTCACTTCACGATAGGCGGTGACAATGCCCGATAAATTCTTGTTGCTATCCGTGTTCGAAACGCGGACCGTATCGCCGATAGCGCCTGCTTGAAGCGATTTGCCTTTGGCGGTCAGAACCATCGGACCTGTTTCGAAGACGAGGGTGATGCTATCACCACGGTCGACCATTTTTGGGCTTTCGAGTTCGTTGCTGATGACCGGTTTGCCTGCCTGAACCATCCGGCGGGGGGTCATGTTGATGAGATCGGATTCATCGAGCAATGTGCCGTTCGCAATACGGTTTTGCTGTATGTCGATCCAGTCGATATCACGGGTGCCAATAATGTCGCCGTTGCGCAGCGTGTTGGCCAGGACAGGGACGGGAATAAGGCGTTCGATGCGGCCTGATACTGTGATGCGTTTCTGCGGATCTGCGGCGGAGGGCGCAACGATAATCGCGTTGAACGTATCGTTCTGCGCATCGCGGCTAAGCGCCGTCACTTCCATTGTTGTCTTGCTGCCGCCCGAAAGGATGATGTCGGAAGGTTGATTGGTATAGATGATCGAGAATTTGCCATCGACGCCGTCATCCGCCAGTTTCGATTCCAGTTTGTCGGTGATCGCAACCACCGGAATAATGCTGGCATCGCGTTTGAGAACCAGTTGTTCTGCGGAGGAGGCGGGTTGCCATTCCACGTTCAGGGCCGAGGCGATTTTATAAAGCGTGCGGGCATTGAGGATCATATCCTTGCCCGGCGCGGGGGCGGGGCCGAGGATATAATCCGCGTTTTTGACACCGTCGAACACATCGCCGAGGCGGATATAGTCTCCGGTGATAACGGATTCGGATTTCAATGTTGCGGCAAGGGCAGCCCGCGTTCCGGCCACCAGCACCATCATGCCGAGGCAGAGCGAAAACAGGAACAGGGCAATACGTGCCGCCAGTTCAAATTTTTCGAACAAATCCCTTGTCATCATCTTACTCCTATCCGTTACCGCTTATCGAAGCTGGGTGGCTGTTTGCAGCATCTCATCGCTGGTCGAGATGACGTTCGAGTTCATCTCGTACGCGCGCTGCGCCGCGATCAGGTTCGTGATTTCTTCCACCACGTTGACGTTGGAATTTTCCAGCGCGCCCTGACGTATCTGCCCGAAATCATCTTCCGCCGGGTTGCCGACCGTGGCCGCGCCCGATGCATCCGTTTCAAGGAACATGGTGTCGCCGATGCCGAGAAGGCCGGCCGGGTTCACGAAACTGGCAATTTGCAACTGTCCCACAACGGTCGAGGCCGTCGCCCCGGGTTGCAGGACAGAGATTTCGCCCGATGTGTTGACGGCGACATCGAGGGCATCGGCGGGGATTGTTATACCCGGTTGAACGGCATAGCCTTGCGCATTCACCAGTTCGCCGTTTTCATTGATCTGGAAGACGCCGGAGCGTGTATATCCGGTATCGCCATTAGGAAGTTGAATCTGGAAGTATCCCTTGCCGGTGATTGCAAGATCGAGCGGGTTTTCCGTCATCTTGATCGTGCCTTGTTCATGCAGGCGGTAGATGGAGCCAAGGCCAACACCAAGACCGAATTGCATACCGGCCGGCACCGTTGTTCCGGCATCGGAGGATGTCGCGCCGGGGCGCAGTTTGTTTTGATAGATAAGGTCATGAAATTCCGCGCGTTGGCGTTTAAACCCGCTCGTCGTCATGTTGGCGATGTTGTTGGATATAACATCCACGTTCATCTGCTGGGCCAGCATGCCCGTTGCGCCGATATCAAGAGATCTCATTGTCTACTCCTGTTCCCTTCTTACTTAATTCTAGCCTGTCCGCATCAGCCGCTGGATCGCGGTACGAAGGCGGTCATGTTCGTTCTGCACCATGCGCTGCACGGATTGATATTCACGGGATACGTCGATCATCCGCGTCATTTCGATGACGGGTTGAACGTTCGACCCTTCGACGCGGCCCTGGAACATTCTTGTGCGTTCGGCGGGCAGGGCAGCCTCATCGGTTTTGTAATTGCCGTTGCCCGCAGGATCGAGTTTTTGCACATCGGCAAATTCCACCATCATAATGGTGCCGATCGCGCCGTCTTCTGTTGAAACCGTGCCATCTTCGGCGATCGTGATATATTCGGCATCGGCAGGGACGGTTATGGTACCCCCGCCCTGATCCGCGACGCGGTTGCCGGTCGCTGTGATGACCTCGCCCAGTTCATTGAGCGAGAAGTTGCCTGCGCGGGTATATTGAATGCCATCCGGCGTTTGCACACCCATAAAGCCGGGGCCGACAAGGGCGACATCCAGTGGATTGCCCGTTTGTTTGATCGGGCCGGGGTCTGTAACCTGATATTGGCCATAGCTATAGGTCAGCGAGACATCGGCGTCCATGCGTTGCTGATCGGAAATAAATTCCTTGAACACGCCGTTTTGGCCGCGATAGCCGGGGGTTGTCATGTTCGCGACATTGTTCGCGATCAGGGCCATACGCTCTTCAAGCGCGACCTGGGCCGACAATCCGACATATAAAGAGTTTTCCATTCCTGTTCACACCTCTTCGTTCGGGAGATACGTTGCACCTGCCGTGCCAAAGGGGAAAATCAAACAATACAAGGATGTTATGGATTTGTCTTAAAGCGGCAAACGCTACCGCCAAGGGCAAATTCCGCCGCCGAATCAGGGGCTAGCGGAAAAATTTGCCTGATAGTCCCGCCCTATTGGTGGGGATGTATCAGAGAGGGGCGTTGTAGTTAAGCTTACTTATTTATATACTTGCCAAATATTCATTCACCCAGTTCGGGAAAGATCACCATGGCAGAAGACGAAGAAGACGGTCCGGTCAACGCATCGCTGGATGGCGAAGGCGCGGAAGGCGGCGAAGGCGAGGGCGGGGAAAAGAAAAGCAAAAAGATGCTTTTCATTATTATAGGCGGGGTTTTGCTGCTGCTTATAGCAGGCGGCGCGGGCGCTTATTTCATGGGGTTTTTGGACCCGCTTCTCGGCAAGGCACCAGCGGAAGTTTGCACGACCGATGAACAGGGCGTTGAAACCTGCGTTCCCGCACCGGAAGGCGAGCATGCGGAAGGCGCGGAAGGCGAGGGCGAGGCAAAAGTATGCACAACAGGCGAGGACGGCAAGGAAGTTTGCGCCGCGCCGGGCGCCCAGTTCCTTAAAATTCCCGATATGATCGTGAACCTGAATTCCGATGACGGACCGCCGCGTTATCTGCGTTTGTCGGTTCAGCTGGAATTTAAAAACGCGAGTGATATGGCCGCGGTTGAAAAGGTGATGCCGCGGGTCGTGGACCAGTTCCAGACCTATCTGCGGGAACTGCGCGTCAAGGATTTGCGTGGTTCCGCAGGGATTTACCGCTTGCAGATGGAATTGCTGAACCGTGTCAATCAGGCATCATACCCCGTGGAGGTGCAGGGTGTGTTGTTTCAGGAAATCCTGATACAATAAGAGCATGCTTAAGTATGGAAATATGCCATAATTGAACGGCATGATTCTTGCGATAACCTTTATCAGGACTATTTCATTCTTTATGGTAACAGGCGCATAATAGAAGACGGATGAGCGACACGACCGACACAGCGACGATGAGCGAAGAAGAACGCAAGATGATGGAGGAATGGGAATCCATGTCTGGCGAAGGCGGTGACGCGTCTGCGGATGGCGGTGCCGCCGCGGAGGAGATGTCCGGCGAAACGGCGGCCCGTATCCTCAATCAGGATGAAATCGATTCCCTTCTTGGCTTTGACGACGATATAGGCGGTGGCGAGACCTCGGGCGTGATGGCCCTGATCAATTCCGCGATGGTCAATTACGAACGTCTGCCGATGCTTGACATCGTGTTCGACCGTCTGGTGCGTCTGATGTCGACGTCCTTGCGCAACCTGACATCCGACAACGTCGAAGTGTCCCTCGACAACGTGTCGACTGTTCGCTTTGGCGATTACATGAATTCCATCCCATTGCCTGCCATGCTGTCAGTCTTTAAGGCCTTGGAATGGGATAACCACGGTTTGATGGTGACGGATTCCGCCCTTATTTATTCCGTTGTCGATGTTTTGCTCGGCGGACGGAAAGGGACACCCGCGATCCGCGTCGAGGGCCGCCCATACACCACCATCGAAACCAAGCTGGTTGAACGGATGGTGCAGGTGACTTTGTCCGATCTGTCTTCCGCGTTTGACCCGCTCTCGCCGGTTTCCTTCAACCTTGACCGTATGGAAACGAACCCACGTTTCGCCACCATTTCACAATCCGGTAATGCTTGCGTGTTGGCACGCCTGCGCGTCGATATGGGCGACCGCGGCGGCCGGGTTGAAATTATCATCCCTTATGTGACTCTGGAACCGATCCGCGAACTTCTCCTTCAGATGTTCATGGGGGAAAAGTTCGGACGCGATTCCATCTGGGAAACCCACCTGACCAAAGAGCTTTATCAAACCGAAGTACAGTTGCAGGCCGTTCTGGGAGAGCAGACCGTCATGCTGCGCGACATCGTGGTCGACGAGCGGATGGGCATCGTGATGATGCGCCTGTCGT
>CBFGQF010000143.1:0-4793 GCA_965650865.1 uncultured Alphaproteobacteria bacterium
TTGCCAAGCAGGATGAGACAGCGGATCAACGTCGAGGCGCATCGTCTCGCCGGGTTTGCCCATGCAAGAACGTGTTTTATATTCCGTGCCGTCCGTCTGAACGATGGTCACTTCATGGTAATCCGGATGGATATCGGCTTTCATTTCTTTGGTCCTTCTAGTAATTTCGAGGCTTCTTTTATGAGATTTGAAAAGGAATTGCAAGCAAATGTGGTGGGATCCGGCCAAGTTTATCGCCAAGCGCCCTTATCTGGAAACGCGAGCCGCCATTATTAAGGAAATTCGCCGTTTTTTTGACGATCAGGCATTCCTTGAGGTTGAAACCCCGATCTTGCAGACCTGCCCCGTCATAGATGCCCATATCCGGGCCTTTGGGACGGATTTACGGGGCGTTGACGGGGAAATCGCCCGCCGGTTGTACCTTCACACCAGCCCCGAATTTGCGATGAAAAAGCTTATGGTGGCGGGACTTAGCAAGATTTACCAGATTTGCCACGTCTTCCGGAATGGGGAGGATACGGCCCGCCATAGCCCGGAATTTACCATGATCGAATGGTACCGCACGGGGGCGGATTATGAGGCGATTATGGAGGACTGTGTCGGCCTTCTCCGCGCCGCTGCCAAACGGGCTGGGGTAGGGCATTTCCGGTTCAAAGGCCATGAATGCGATCCGTTTCAGGATTTCGAGCGAATCACGGTACGGGAAGCCTTCGTCAAATATGCCGGATTCGACCTTGCCGATTATCTGGATAACACCGATGGATTTAGGGAGAAAATCCGTGGCATCGGAATACGCGTTGCCGAAGACGACCAGTGGGATGATCTGTTCTTCCGCGTCATGGATTCAAAGATTGAACCGTTCCTCGGGTTCGAACGTCCGGTCTTCATATGCGATTATCCGATTGCCATGGCCTCGCTCTCGGCACCCCAAAAAGACGACCCGCGTTTTGCGGAAAGGTTCGAGCTTTATGTCTGCGGCCTGGAACTCGCCAATGCATTTACAGAGCTTACAGATCCCGAAGAGCAGCGGCGTCGTTACCACATAGAGATGGATATCAAGGAACGTCTTTATGGGGAGCGTTACCCATTGGATGAGGATTTTATCGCAGCACTTGACTATGGCCTTCCGCCAAGTGGGGGCATTGCCCTAGGCATCGATCGCCTGATCATGCTGGCCACTGGTGCGCCGACTATTGACGATGTTCTATGGGCCGGAAAACCATAGTCAACAAGCGCCCCATTTCGCCTTAATTCGCCCAGAAATGACCTGATTTGATTCATTTGTGCGCCGCATTGGAACCGCACAAACCCTCACCACGTTCGCGGTGAACGTGTTCACTATGTAAGGAGGGTTATAAAAATGAAAAAACAAATTTTAGATTTGGGAAAAGCGTTCACCGTGGCGGTGGGGGTTTCCAGTGTAATGACATCGATTTTGCAAGCTTGTGAAAGAACAGAAATTTCGTGGTATGGTGGTGAGGAATTCAATGGCAATAAAACGGCCAATGGTGAGACATTTAATGATCAGGCCATGACGGCTGCCCATAAAACTCTACCTTTTGGCACAAGAATTAAAGTGACCAACGAGGCGAATGGCAGAAGTTTGATTTTAACCGTCAATGATCGTGGGCCATTCCATCCCAGAAGAGAAGTGGATGTGACAAAGCAAGCGGCCGCCATTCTTGGTTTCGAAAACAAAGGTATTACGCAGGGAACCTACTGTCCATTGTAAGCGGGATTTGATTCAGCAATTTAAAAGGCGTATGGTCATTGCCATGCGCCTTTTTTGTTGCCTGCTTATTTGCGGCCTGTTGGCTCCCTCGTTTGCAAGGGCGGAATATGTGTGCCCCGAAGAGTTTCAACGCGGGGTCGCCACGTGGTACGGCCCGGGATTTCATGGCGCGCTGACCAAAAGCGAAGAAGTCTTTGACTCGACTAAATTTTCCGCCGCCCATCAAAACCTGCCCTTTGGCACGGTTTTAAAAGTGACGAACCTGCGCAATTATAAGAGCGTTTTCGTGCGTGTGAATGACCGCGGCGCTTTTAACAGCAGCATAATCGATTTGAGCGAGGCTGCGGCGCGGCAGATCGACATGATCGATGCCGGAACCACGGCTGTCGCCCTTTACCAATGCCGTTAATTATCGTTTGCCGGTGTGCGCATGGGGCAGGGATTGCGCGGGACATTGACGGGGTAGGCGGTGATCACATCGCTGCGATCCCTGTTTAACACGACGCGCACACGGATGGCGCCTACCATTTGCTCTCCCGTGTAATAGCCGTTCCCCTGTTTCTTCCAGTCGATATTGTCGTTGGCCGCAATGGATTGAACATGGCGGATAATTTCCGCGTCGTTCCAATCTTTCGGGAATTCGGATTTACAGGGCTTGCCCACGCCATACCGGTGGCCGCCGCCGCGATTGTCGCCCTCCAGAATATGTGTGATGGCGCGGTCCGATATTTCTATTTCCGCAGCTTGCCGCAGGGTTTTCGTTTCCCCATAAAACAATCCTCCCGCGATCAGGATCAGCAGGAGGATTGTTAGAAGATGTTTCAGATGGGCGTTCATTGTGCTTTTAAGAAATATATTCTTCCACACGCAGCGAAGTCCCCTCTACCGCGATAACCTTGACCTTGGTTCCCGAAGGGAGATCGTGGTGGGAAATAACCTTCCACCGCGTGTCATCGATATGAAGTTCTCCCGTGCCGTTTACGATATCTTTCAGCAAAGTGAAATGGCGGCCCACAATTTGTTCGCCGCGGCGGTTGATCGTGCTATCACCGCCCGGCTTCGGATTCTTTTTGCGGTAGGCCAGCCAGCCAAGCAACAGGGAAAGGGAGATGACGCCCCACATCAGCAGGAGCGCGGCTTCGGAAATGCCCGGAAAAACAAGGCTAATGAATCCAACCATTAAAGCGGCGACGCCTGGCCATAGCAAAAGCGTGCTTGGCACGAATATTTCAAAGATGATCAGTGTTGCGCCAAAGGCCATCCAGTACCAATAGGGAAATGATTCAAGAAGGTTCTGTTCCATGATGCCTTATCCTTTCTTCCCTATAACGTCCTGAACAAGATCCGTGATTCCGGCGATAGAGCCCATAACGCCTGTTGTTTCCAATGGCATGAACACGGTTTTCTGGTTCGGGGAGCTGGCGAATTCCTTCAGCGCCTCGACATACTTCAGTGCCACGAAATAATTGATGGCCTGAACGTTTCCGCCCTGGATGGAATTGGATACCATCGCGGTTGCGTTGGCTTCGGCTTCGGCCGCGCGCTCGCGTGCCTCCGCGTCGCGGAAGGCGGCTTCCTTGCGGCCTTCGGCTTCCAGCACAGCAGCCTGCTTTTCCCCTTCGGCGCGAAGAATCGCGGCCTCTCGCTGTCCTTGCGCCTCGAGGACGGTTGCGCGCTTGTCGCGCTCCGCTTTCATTTGACGGGCCATGGAATCGACAAGGTCGCGCGGCGGGGAGATATCTTTAATTTCAATGCGGGTTACCTTGATGCCCCAGGGCGCGGTTGCGTCATCGACGATCGTTAAAAGGCGGGCATTGATCTGGTCGCGCTCGGAAAGAAGCTCGTCAAGGTCCATGGACCCCATCACAGTCCGCAGATTTGTCATGGTGAGATTGAGTGTGGCGAGTTCGAGGTTGCGGACCTCATAGGCAGCCTTGGCGGAATCCAGCACCTGATAGAACACAACGCCGTCAACTTGTACCAATGCGTTGTCTTTCGTGATGACTTCTTGCGAAGGAACATCAAGCACCGTTTCCATCATGTTGATCTTGGCGCCAATCGAATCCACGATGGGCACAATGAAATTCAGGCCCGGATGAAGCGTGTGGGTGTAACGACCGAACCGTTCGACCGTATACTCCATGCCCTGCGGGACGGATTTAACGCCTTTGAATACAATGATGATGGCCAGTGCGGCCAATATGATCAAAACAATCGATGGTTCCATAAAAAATCTCCCGCTGCCTGTTTGTGGCCAGCGGGAGAATTCTAAGACAGATCGCTTAATGTGCCAAGGATTTACCAGCAGAACGGAGATCGGCAAACGCCTCATCCATGCGTTTAACCAGGCCTTTTTCGCCTTCACGCAGCCAGACGCGGGGATCGTACTGTTTTTTGTACGGTTTTCCGTCTTCGGGATCGATCTGGTAGGCGAAGGCGCGGTCGTTGGCCGCCACATAATTGCCGATTGCATTAGCAAACGCGAATTGAGTGTCGGTATCGATGTTCATTTTGAACACGCCATATCCGAGCGATTCGGTGATTTTGTCTTTTTCGGAGCCGGAACCACCATGGAAGACGAGGTCGAGCGGGTTGGGGCCAAGGCCTTTTTTGGCGGCGACCAGTTCCTGCGATGCCTTCAATATTTCAGGGCGCAGCTTGACGTTGCCGGGTGAGTAAACGCCGTGGACGTTGCCGAACGATGCCGCCGTCGAGAAGTGCCCGAGATGCGCCAGTGTTTCATAGGCCAGCAAAACATCTTCCGGCTGTGTATAGAGTTTCGCATTGTCAATGTCGTCGGAACCAACGCCGTCTTCCTCACCGCCTGTCACGCCGAGTTCGATTTCGATGCTCATGCCAAGCGGGGCGAGACGTTTCAATATGCGGGCGCATTCATGAAGGTTTTCTTCAATCGGTTCTTCCGACAAATCCACCATGTGGGAGGAGAAAAGCGGCTTACCGTTCTTTTTGAAATATTCTTCGCCGTGGTCGATCATAGCATCAACCCAGGGGATCAATTTCTTGTTGGCATGGTCGGTGTGCAGGACAACGCAAACGCCAT
>CBFGQF010000144.1:0-4744 GCA_965650865.1 uncultured Alphaproteobacteria bacterium
GATTTCAAGATTCCGGCAACAACGATGCCATGGCCCGTAAACAATTATGATGCCGAAGCCAATCTCGATTTTATCTTCAATGAGCTGATGGTTCATCCGGAGCAATCGATCGAACGCGCCGCAATCACCCATGTCGCAAACTGCACAAAGTTAAATCCCGAATATCGAGTGGGCACTCCCATAGGCGATAAAGAAACTCTTACCCTACAAACATTAATGCATGCCGAAATGGGGTTTAATCTTATTCGGGAATTCGAAGAAGACTTCTTCAAAGATCTGCCTAACTATGATCGTGAAGCACTCATTATGGCCGCTATTTGTGATGAATTCGTAAAAATTCCCCTATCCAAAGACGCCGAGAAATATCAGTCAATTCTGGACCGCGCTTTAAAAATCTGGAATGAGGCCTGCGATATCGGAGACAATGGTCTGGAGGACGACGAAAAACCCACACCCGAAGCATGGTGCCTTGCCTCCATAGATGTTCTAAGGCAACTGGATTACATGTCGCATGACTTCAATTATATACCTTTGAAAGAAGCTAAAGCGACCGTTACGCACGCATTTCCGATTGCCGGAAGCATCGTCAAGGAAGACACGGAACTTGGCCTGTTTATCTACAAGGCCCTCGACAAGCTGGATGCCATGGTGGAAAGCCGCACATCGGCCTCAAAAACAACCCCGCTATTTGTAAAAGACCAGCCCCATCTTTAACTGGCATTTTGGGCTATTCATGGTTAAAACTCATCTATGAGCCAAGAACCAAACCTCATCCTCGCCCTGCCCAAAGGCCGCATTCTGGAAGAACTCGCACCGATGCTCGGCGCCTGCGGAATAGAGCCGGAGCCTGCGTTTTTCGATGAAAAATCGCGCCTTCTGCAATTCAAAACAAATTTGCCGAACCTGTCCATCATCCGCGTCCGGTCTTTCGATGTGGCCACCTTCACGGCGTTCGGCGCCGCGCATCTGGGCGTGGCCGGCTCCGATGTGCTCGATGAATTCGACTATCCGGAATTATATGCGCCGGTGGATTTGAAAATCGGTCACTGCCGCCTGTCGGTCGCCATGCATAAGGATGAAGTGGATAAGGATAAGCCGGGCCAGTGGAGCCACGTGCGCGTCGCCACGAAATACCCGAACCTCACCCGCAAATATTTTGCTGCCCGCGGTGTTCAGGCAGAATGCATCAAACTGAATGGCGCGATGGAGATTGCCCCATCCCTCGGCCTTGCCCGCCGCATCGTGGACCTTGTATCGTCGGGCAGCACGTTAAAGGCGAACGACCTTGTCGAAGTGGAAAAAATATTGGATGTCTCATCACGTTTGATCGTCAACCGCACGGCGCTCAAGACCATGCCGGATATCATGCAAGACTGGATCGCGAAATTCAGGGCTGCGGTTCGTTAGATTTTTTTGCAGGGCGAATACAGTCCTCTGCCAAGGGTGCATCGACACGGCGGGGATTGGCAGGACCTTCAGGATTATTCTTCATCGCCTCTGTTGCAACGGCAATCGCTTCTTTTAAATCCATTCGTTTTTCTACGATGAAAACAGGGTCATCCCTACGGCGCGGATTTTCATTGCCAGCCTGCTGCGCCGCCATTCTATTAAAGGCGACCGCGTGAATTTCCTCATCGCTGGGCCTGTTTTTACTCATGGCTGTCTGCTTGGGTTTTGGCTACCGGGTTTCACGCGGCCGGGATTATGCTTGGCATCATCGTGCGAAACAAAATGTGTCGGCTCAGAATCGGTGGATTTGCTCCCCCCCGTCCATTTTTCTTGGAGTTTACGCCTATTATATTCCATTTTGGCTTGTTCCGGATCATATGACATAGCTTACAACCTCCTTTAACATTTTCATAACTTAGCCACATATTGGTGAGAAATCAACCCATAATCCGAAAACGGATTTGCAATATTGCGGCGGCGGGTTTATACAGTTCCGAGCCCAATAACGCCAAAGGAATGAAGGATTTATGGCCAAGGAAGACCTGATCGAATTTAAAGGAACGGTGACGGAAGTTCTCCCGAATGCCATGTTCCGCGTCAAGCTGGAAAACGATCACGTTGTTCTTGCCCACACAGCCGGCAAAATGCGCAAAAACCGCATCCGCGTTCTGGAAGGCGACACGGTCGTTGTCGAAATGACGCCGTACGACCTGACCAAAGGCCGTATCATTTTCCGCGAGAAATAAGATGACGGGATCACACCCGCCTTTGATTCTCGCTTCCTCCTCCCCCCGAAGACTGGAATTACTGTCGCAGATCGGCCTTACGCCGGATGAAGTCATTCCCGCCGATATCGACGAAACTATTTTGAAGAATGAATTGCCGCGCGATCTTGCGCTGCGCCTTGCCATGGGTAAGGCCGCGAAAATCGCCGCAGAAAATCCAGATGCCTTTGTGCTTGCTGCCGATACGGTGGTCGCCGCCGGACGGCGCATTCTCGACAAACCGCGTGACGAAAAGGATGTACGTACCGCCTTGCAACTGCTCTCTGGCCGCCGTCACAAAGTCTATGGCGGCATTTGTGTTGCAGCGCCGAACGGTAAGGTCAAATCCGCAACGATCGAAACCACCGTTTCTATCCGCCGCCTGTCTGATGCGGAAATCAGCGCCTATGTAGAAAGCGGCGAATGGCAAGGAAAGGCCGGAAGCTATGCCATTCAGGGAATATTTGCGCCGTATATCAAATTCCTATCCGGATCATATAGCAATGTCATTGGCCTATCCCTTTATGATACAATGAGAATATTGGATGGACTTGGCTATCAGCGAAAGGTGTAACACCCTTGGAAATACTGGTGGAAGAACTGGATGGCGGCTTGTGGGTCGCGGCTGTCGACAAGGGTCGCCTGCAAGGGTTGGAGGTTGATCCGGCCGCCGAGGAAGTGCGCTGGGGCTCCATCTATTGGGGCAAGGTTGCCCGCATCGATAAATCGCTCGACGCCGCTTTCATTGATCTTGATGGCGATAACGAAGGCATTCTTCACAATGCCGATGTCCGTATAAAAGACAGTAGCGGCAAAATAATCAAAGGTGGCGCGAAGGCGATTGGAAAATTGCTACAGCCAGGGCAAATGGTTGCTGTCCAGGCTAAGAGCGGATATCTCTACAACGAAAACCAGTTTGACTTCGCGCGCGAAGACAAAACACCCAAACTGTCGATGGATATCACCATACCGGGCCGCTATCTCATCCTCGCTCCTTTTATGAAGGAGAACGAGGTTTCCTCCCGCATACGCGACAAAAAACTGCGCGAGAATATGATGGAGATGTTGAAAATTTTCGATCCCTACAAGGGCTTGATCCTGCGCTCCGCCGCCGCGGACATGCAAACGGATATCCTGATCCGCGAAGCCAAAATACTCAACAATGTCTGGGATCGATTACAGCCCTATTTCAAAGGGGATGACCCGAACCTTATCATGGACGGGCCGGACGCATTCGAACGCACAATCGGCGACCATGCGGATAAACTCATCGATCGGCTCGAAATCGTTACGATGGACCGTTATACGGAGATCGAGGAATGGTGCGAAGTTTTCGCGCCGGACCTTGTGACCAAAATCAAACCTGTGGAGCTTGAAGATCCTGACGCAGAACTCGCGCTATTTGATTATCGCGGCCTGCTCGGGGATATAGAGGATTTGTTTCAGGATTACGCCCTGCTCATTCATGGCGGCAGCCTGATCATTCAGGATACGGCGGCCCTGACCGCCATCGACGTCAACCGCGGCGGGGACACGCGCCCTGCAATGGATGTCAATCTTGAGGCGGCGCAGGAAATAGCGCGACAAATCCGCCTTCGCAATATCGGCGGGATCATCCTGATTGACTTCCTGAAATTCAATCAAAAGGGCGACCAGCAGAAATTCCTGAAACTGCTCGGCCCGATTTTCGATACAGACCCCTGCACCGTGCAAATTCATGGGATAAGCGCGCTGGGGCTGGTCGAAATTACCCGCCGCCGCCGCACACCGCCTTTAAGCGAGCGGATGGACACTATCGACGGCTTTAACCGCTAGGCCGTCTTAACATCTTGTGAAATAAAGCGGTTTTTGCCCCAAATTCAGGCTGGACAGGGCAGGAATCATCCCCTATAACCCTTTTACCGAAGAGCGTGCCCCGGTAGCTCAGTCGGTAGAGCAACGGATTGAAAATCCGTGTGTCGGCGGTTCGATCCCGCCCCTGGGCACCATTTATTTTTCAAAATACGCGAATATATGTCGTATTGACCTGCCGTAGCGTGTATAGTCTTACTATTCGAGATACACGACCTGACTTGCTACTTTGCCTCAAGGCTCTTTCCCAAGACATTTCTGCTTTCGATTTGGTCCGCACAATTCCGTGCGGCCCATTGCACGAAAGTGCGTTTTTTAAAAGGAGGCCAACATGGCACAAGGTACAGTTAAATGGTTCAATTCACAAAAAGGCTTTGGCTTTATCCAGCCCAATGATGGCGGTAACGATGTGTTCGTTCATATCAGCGCCGTCGAGAGAGCCGGTCTTAGCATTCCGGCCGAGGGTCAAAAACTTTCCTACGAAATCAATTCAGAGCGCGGCAAAGACTCCGCAGTTAATCTGAAAACAGCATAACAAAAGGCGGGGTTCATCCCCGCCTTTTTCTTTCTCAACCGATTAATGTGTCTATCGCCCTTTTCCATCCATTATACAAATTCTGACGATGAGTGGGGAGCATAGAAGGCTTGTAACGCCGCGCGCAGTGCCAACGCTGAGCAAT
>CBFGQF010000145.1:0-4740 GCA_965650865.1 uncultured Alphaproteobacteria bacterium
CAACAACCGCACCTTCGGCCGGACGATTTTGCGCGGCCTTCAGTTCCAGAATCTCTGCTTGCAGGAGAATGGCTTCTTCCAGCTTATCGAGATTGATTTTCTTTTTCGCGGAAATCTCGACGGCCTGTGTATCGCCGCCCAGTTCTTCCGTGATAATTTCATGTTGCAAAAGATCCTGCTTAACCCGATAGGCATCGGCATCCGGCAGGTCGATTTTGTTAATCGCCACAATAATAGGAACTTTTGCGGCCTTGGCATGATTAATCGCTTCAATCGTCTGAGGCATGATTGAATCCGCAGCGGATACGACCAGGACGACGATATCCGTTACATTCGCGCCGCGCGCCCGCATTTCGGTAAAGGCGGCGTGGCCCGGCGTATCGAGGAATGTGATTTTTTGACCGCTGGACATTTGTATCTGGTATGCGCCGATATGCTGGGTAATGCCCCCGGCTTCGCCAGACACGACATCTGTCGAACGGAGCGCATCGAGCAGGGAGGTTTTTCCATGATCGACGTGACCCATAATGGTGACGACCGGAGGACGTGCAACCATATCTTCGGCTTTGTCATCCAAACCGCCAAGACCCATTTCAATATCGGATTCGGTAACGCGTTTTACAGTATGACCAAAATCCGTCACGATAATTTCCGCCGTGTCGGCATCAATTGACTGATTGATTGTCGCCATAACGCCCATTTTCATGAGCGCCTTGATAACATCCGAGGCGCGCTCGGTCATGCGGTTCGCGAGTTCCTGTACCGTGATAAATTCCGGCACCGTTACTTCGCGGAAAACTTTTTGGGCTGCTTCCTTCGGTCCCATTGCCATTTTGCGTGCCTTGTCGCGGGCGCGTTTGGTGGCGGCAAGAGAGCGTCCGCCATCGCGGTCGAAGTCCTGACTCAACACCTTGGAGACAGTCAGTTTGCCGCCGCGTATGGCGCCATCGTTACTGCCGCGCGGGGAACGGACGTTGCCGCGACGCAGACGGTCGCGTGTGGATTCTTCATCATCGGTTGTGGGGGCGCGATAGGCAGGCGCGGCCGGTGTGTAGGAACGCACCTGATCTTGACGGGCCGCATTCGCGGCTTCCTGTTTTGCCTTTTCCTCACGCTCGATTTTCTCGAGTTCTTCAAGCTCCATCCGACGAAGATCATCAAGGCTGGGTTTGCCCGAAGCCTTACCGCTTTCATCGGACTTTGGTGTTTCTTTGCGGACAGCCATGCCAATTCCTTCGGAATTGACGGCCCGTTCTTTCTTTGGTGCGGACAAGGCTTCGCGCAAGGCTTTGGCGCGCGCATCGCGCTCTTCGCTTGTTAGATTGTGAAGGTCGCTGCCGTCAACCGGAGACGTCGATGTTTGCTGTTCGGGTGCGGTTTCCGCGCCGCGGGCGCCAACCCGGCGGCGACGAACCTCGACCACGGTGCCACCGCGACCGCCCGTCAGATTCGAGCGCGCCTGTGCCGCCGCAGAACCTTTCAGGCTCAACGTGCCGCCGCCGCCCTTACCGGAGAGGGTCAGTGGTTTTTTTTCATTGTCTTTACCGTCAGTCATTACCTTGCTTTCTTCGTTGGTCTTCATTGTCATCCTGAGGGCTCAGCCCGAAGGATCTCTTTTTCTTTGCCGAGATCCTTCGCCTTTGGCTCAGGATGACAGCATATCTTCTTGGCGTGTATGCCGGAGCATAATTACGCGCTCACCGCTTCGGCGGATGATTCTTCATCGGCGAACCAGCTTTCGCGGGCTTTCATGATCAAGCTTTCGGCTGTCTTGTTGGACATAGAGCCTTCACCGAGGATTTCGATGAGTTCGTCTGTGGCCAGGTCGGCAAAGTCATCCTTGGATTTCACGCCAGCTTCGCCAAGCTTGATGATCTGATCGGCGGTAAGGCCGTTCATTTCGAGAAGGTCTTGCTGAATACCCAGCTTTTCCGACTGTTCCTTGAGCTTGGCTTCTTGTTCGTCGAGGTAATTGTTGGCGCGGTTGATCAGTTCCGCCGCGACTTCTTCGTCAAAGCCCTGGATTTGCATCATTTCGTCGACCGGTGTTTCGGCGATATCTTCGATCGTTGCAAAACCTTCGGATACCAGAAGCTGCGCGATGACTTCGTCAACATCGAGGCCCGCGATGAAGAGGGCGGAACGTGTCTTGAATTCTTCGGCGCGGCGTTCGGATTCTTCGGCTTCCGTCATGATATCGATATCCCAGCCGGAAAGCATGGAGGCGAGGCGTACGTTCTGGCCGCGGCTACCAATGGCTTTCGAAAGCTGTTCTTCCGGCACGACAACATCCATACGTTTTTTCTGTTCATCGAGAACCACTTTGGCCACTTCCGCGGGCTGAAGCGCGGAAACGATAAAGCGGGCAATGTCTTGTGACCATGGAACGATGTCGATTTTCTCGCCGCCCAATTCGTTGACGACCGCCTGAACGCGGGAGCCGCGCATACCAACGCACGCGCCAACCGGATCGATAGAGCCATCACGGGAAGCAACGGCGATTTTCGCGCGTGAACCCGGATCACGGGCCACGGCCTTCACCTCGATTACGCCATCATATATTTCCGGCACTTCCTGTTTAAAGAGGGCGGCCATGAATTGCGGATGGGAACGGGAGAGGAAAATCTGCGGCCCACGGATTTCCTGACGTACATCATAGATATAGGCGCGGACGCGATCACCCGTTTTCAGATGTTCGCGTGGCAGGGATTCATCGCGGCGCAGAAGGCCTTCGCCCTTGCCGCCGATATCGATGGTCGCATTGCCGTATTCAACGCGTTTGACGACACCATTGATGATTTCGCCGACGCGATCCTTGAATTCTTCGAATTGTTTTTCGCGCTCCGCCTCACGGACCTTTTGCACGATTACCTGCTTCGCCGTTTGCGCGGCGATACGGCCGAAATCGAGGGGCGGCAGGTCATCGATCAGGAATTCCCCGATAGCGGCATCTTTTTTGATGCGTTTGGCTTCATCGAGAGTCAGCTGGCGCACTTCGTCTTCCACGACTTCAACGACTTCGCGGTAACGTTTCAGGTCGATCAGGCCGGATTTGCGGTCGATCGTGGCGCGGATGTCATGGTCATGACCGTATTTGGAGCGGCCAGCCTTTTGAATGGCTTCTTCCATGGCTTCCAAAACGATATTCCGGTCGATATTCTTTTCACGGGCGACAGCGTCAGCGACTTGCAGCAATTCCATTTTCTTTTCCTTCAAGGTCCTTTTCGTGTTTAGGCGGTTTGGGTTGTCGGTTGAGGTTTCGGTTTCTTCGTGGCCTTGATCAGTTCATCGGTAAGAACGAGGCGGGCCTTTTTAATATTGTTCAGTTCCAGCGTATGTTCGGTATTATCGACATGGATTTTGATGAATTCACCGTCGGAACCAAGGACTTTCCCGCGAAAGCGTTTTTGTCCTGATTCTGTCGGCATATCCAGTTCGATCTTTGCCTCAAAGCCCTTATACTTCTCGAAATCATCCGCTGTGATGAGCGGGCGGTCGATTCCGGGAGAGCTGATTTCCAGTGTATAGGCACCAGGAATAGGGTCTTCCACTTCCAGCAGGGGCGAGATGACCTTGTTGATTTTCGTGCAATCATCAATGCCAAGGCTGCCGTCCGCCGGGTTTTCGCAAAGAATCTGCAGAATTCCGCTTTGAAATTCGACCAGAACAAGGCGGTAGCCCAAATCCTCGATGGCCGGGCGGACGATGTTGATGATCTTCAATTCTTGCGGTGTATTCTTCATAAACTCTTGTCTTTACTGGTCTTTTCCCCGATTTGGTAACAAAAAAGGCGGGCCGTTTTGAACGCCCACCCCTATCATACGATCGGAATTTGTATGTTATATACGCTTGCCAAGCGTCATTTTCAAGCTTTTTTCTTAAATAGCAGATATGACTCGGTCCGGCCAGCAGCAACGCCTTTGGCGGCGTAGCGGGTGGTGAGCATCCAGCCCGGCGGCATAGTTTTCCAGTCGGCAGAGCGATTTGCCTGCCATTCGAACCCGCCATGGTTCATGGTCTCCGTTACCATCCATTCGGCCAACTCATCGACATCGGTCGCCATGATCAATTCACCGCCCGGTTTCAGGGTACGGAAATATTGATCCAAAGTCTCTTGGCGCACGATACGGCGTTTGTGGTGTTTTTTCTTCGGCCATGGATCGGGGTTTAGAATGTAAATCTTTTCAAGGCTCGCATCCGGAAAGGAGCGGATGAGCGTGATGGCATCATCCATCCAGACGCGGATGTTGCCGTGGTCCATACCGATGATGGACTTGAGAAACGCCGACATGCCGTTGATAAACGGTTCCGCCGCGATGTAGTTGCGGTCAGGATGCGTTTCCATCAGGGCCTTCACATGTTCCCCATTGCCAAAGCCGATTTCAAAGACAACTGGCTGAGGATTCGCGAAAAGCGCATTCATATCCATATCGCGCTGCTGCGTCACTTTATCTTCCGGCACGGTGAGGGCGGGCAGCATGGAATCGATCACGTCCTGACGTGACGCGCCCAACGGGCGGCCGATCCGGCGGCCAAAGACGCGGCGGGGAAGGACTTCTGTGATGGTTTCCGTTAATTTCGACATTAATTCTTCTCTTGTCATCCTGAGCGAAGCGAAGGATCCCATGAGATCCTTCAGTCGCTGCCGCTCCTTCAGGATGACAGCAGAGAGGATTTAGACTACCCCAGAATATCCTGCAAGGGTTTTACGAGGTCCAGTTTTTCCCAGCTGAAACCGCC
>CBFGQF010000146.1:0-4718 GCA_965650865.1 uncultured Alphaproteobacteria bacterium
CTTCCTGCACATGGGCGTTCATATGTGTAAAGCCGGAAAGGTCACGCGCCACGCGCCAGTTTTCTTCATCGCTTTCTGTTCCATCGCGGAGAGTGGCGGATGTCACGGCAACACCGTGCGCGTGCGGCTGGAGGCTGGATGCAAAAGGTATCATCGGGTCTACCCAGTGGCGGTATAGGCCCACATCATAGGCGCGGCCATCGATGCGTTCTATCTCCATCCAGTCGATAAACTGGTCGGGCTGCTTCGTGGTGGCTAGGGCATCCAGCATCGCTATCCATGCGGTGATCGTCATGGTGCGCAGGCCCATCGATGTGATGATCGCATCCAGTCTTCTGCGATCGTCGGCCTCCAACGCGTCCGCCTGATCGTTTAACTTTTTGCGGAAGGCATTGGCCAAATCCTGCATAGGCTTTTGCAAATGCATTAAACCTGTCTTTAGTTTGATCGCGGCTTCATAGACCTCGTCATCGATTGGGTATGTGCCGGTTTCAAGGGAGTAGGGGCCATCACGCCCTTCGGCGCGTGCATAAACCTGTTTATAAACCTCATGCAGGAAGGTCTCGCACACATCTTTGGGTTGTCCTTCCTTCAATCTTGCGGCCCATCCTTCGGAAGTGAGGATACGGCTTGCCTCGATCACATCCTGTAGTAAACGTTCCAGCTTTTCATCGCCCGCGACCAGTCCTTCGGCGCGGCGTTTTAACCCTCGGGCGCGGGTGCGTTTGCCGCCTTCGTTCCCGCGCAGCCACCGACGCAGATCATATGTTTCAATTGCGGTCAGGTGCCCGGCATAGGCGGAATCGGCGGCATCGAACAAATGATGCCCTTCGTCGAAAATATAATGCGACGGAAGATCGGAATCCGATGATGAATCGGCTGTTTGAATCATGACAAGCGCGTGGTTGGCGATGACGAGTTCGGCGTGACGCGCACGGCGGATGGAGCGTTCGACAAAGCACCGGTGATAATGGTCGCAAGCGGAATAGATGCATTCGCCGCGCTTGTCGGCGAGGCCGCTTGTGTAATTATATCCAAGAAGGCCCGTGATCCATCCAGGGAAATCACCACCCGACAAATCGCCATCGCGCGTGGCGGCGGCCCACCGCGCCATGATGCCGGCGGCAATGGCGACATTTGGGTGTTTGGCGAGTGCTGCGCCCGCCGATATTTCTTCAAGGTTTAAAAGGCATAAATAATTCTCGCGGCCTTTGCGCACCGCAACCTTTGCATCTTTCAAATCCGGGTTGGGATAGATGCGGTCCAGCTCCTGCGCGATCTGCCGTTGCAGGTTCTTGGTATAGGTTGAAATCCATACGCTGCCGCCGTTCTTTTGCGCCCAGACGGAAGCGGGGGAGAGGTAGCCTAGCGTTTTACCTACGCCCGTTCCGGCCTCTGCCAGAACGGCATGCGGTGTGCCGTCATGGTCAATCGGCTTGAACGCGCATGTCATAACACTGGCGTAATTCATCTGCGCATCGCGTTCTTCGGCGTTGCCGCCCAGCGCGTCGGACAATCGTGCGCGTGCCTCTTCTCCTGTGACGGGGTGATGCGATGCAGGCGGGGGCGGTGCGCCTTCCGACCACTCTGGCAAAGACTTCCAGACATTGAGGTCCGCCACCGAAATCACCGTTTCCTTCGGGTCATAGACCTGCCCATAGGCGGCATAGATAAACGGCGTCCAAACCCACCCCTTACCGTTTTGCCCCATCACGCGGGCGATTTTCATGGCGTCCGCGCGGCCCCGCCATTTGTCGGTGCGAATGTCCGAAAGCAACGCCTGCATAATTTCGATCAGGGCAAAGGGGTAATCCTCTGCCTCCTTCGGGATGGATATGCCGAGCGCCTTGGCAAGCCCGACAGGGGTGGGGACGGCGAATGTCGCGGGGTGCACGAAGGCAAATAATTCCAGCACAT
Source organism: uncultured Alphaproteobacteria bacterium (assembly GCA_965650865.1). Taxonomy (GTDB): domain Bacteria; phylum Pseudomonadota; class Alphaproteobacteria; order Micavibrionales; family Micavibrionaceae; genus Micavibrio_A. Next base: position 1,918 of record CBFGQF010000146.1, read on the forward strand.
CAAACGCGAAAATGCTGTCGATGCCAAGCCGCGTGCAGGTATAGGGCGCGTGGCAGACGAGGACGGGTTTTTGGTGGATCAACCGCTTCGCCGCTTCGTGGGAAAGCGTTTGTATGTCGCCATCGGTCGTAAGCACAAATGCCTGCCGCGCGTTCACATACATCGCCGGAATGCGAGGGGTAGCGATAGTCTCCGGCGGGCTTTCGGTCTGCGCTGTTGTCATGTTACGGATATAGCACAGCGAATTGATTTGTGTATAGAATGCTGGAGCAAGACCGTTAATTTATCTCGGCAATATTGTAGAGTAAAAGATATAAGTGTCGATTACTGGTCTGTTTTGCTTGACTTGTATGCAAAGTGCTTTTCGGCCTTTTATCAAGCCGTTATCCGCAAGGGCACCATCATCACCTAACCCCTGGTCTGAAACATATGTGCCATTGAATCTTCTTGCGGCGTATTCGGAAGAATTGTTTACGCCATTATCGGCGGGAATGACTGAAACACCTAAACTCCTGTTCAAGGCAGTGCATATATCCTTTTTAATGTATTGAATATAATATATCAGTTCGCTCCGGCTTGTGTCGGCAAGTTCAAGTACACGTGCAGAGCCTGTGTAATAGTTCTGTCCGTAAAGGTATGAAGCGGAGTATGTGGAATCTAGCCAACTGGTTTTCAGTTTCGGAATATTAAGCCCTGCACCTTGAGTAAAGAAAACATGACAGGATCGATCCGAAGGGGCCGATGGGTTGTAATAATCGTCACTGGCATCTTCGACGCCGTTACCATCGCTGTCATTCCAGAAGGATATCTGGTTCTCGCCGCAGCCCCTTGATCGCAAATTTGATATGGCGCTCTCTAAAGACGCCGCGTTCTTTAAAATTTCAGATGCCGCAATGGATGCCTGCTCGCTGCTCCCTGTATCCTCGCTCTGGCTGTTGGTGCGGGACATCAAAACGGTCAAGCCCCCGAGCAGGAAAATACCGATTAGGATAAAAAACAGGACGTTGCCGGCCCGAGAAATTTGTTGTGTTTGTTTCATCTTCTTACCTTGCGATCAAAACCTGATAGAATTCGTAATAGCCGGGAGCATAGCTGAGGTCGTTTCGTTTCAGGCAGCCAGCCTTTTTCCCTGCAAGGATATTCCCATCCTGGTTGCCGATATAGGAACCTGTACCCGAAGAATTAAACGGATAAAATCCCGAAAAAAAGTTGCCCGAAGCCCAGCTCCACCCGGACACTTGCTCCGAGGCTGCATAGGGTATATCTAATTTTTTATTAATTGCATTACAGACTTCCAGTGTCAGATCGCCGAATGACATTATCAGCTCGTTGCAGCTATTCGCGGCACAATCCGTCCCCATACCGACCACTTGCGCCCTGCCGGTAAACATTGCCTTACCGTAAAATGATGTCTCTGGATGGATTTTTGCGACTGCGTCTAAATTGATTGTCGGATAGGATACCCCCCCTCCGGCAGGTTCGAAGACATGACAGCTTTTGTTGGCGGGAGAGGATGCGTTGGTATATCCGCTGGTGATGACACTGTTTTGAAACGATATATTGCTGTCCGTACAGCCATTGATGAGTAGAGTTTTTACAGCTTGGTTGATCGTATTTGCGCTCGTGATGATTTCGGTGGCAAGCAGGTTGGCTTTTTCCTGCGTAATTTGTCCTGCGCCCGTTCGGCTGCCTTGGGATACCACGAACGACAACATGCCGAACAGGGCGACGAGCACGAGAATCCAGATAATGACGGATCCGCGCTGCGCGACCGGGGCCCCGTTGTCCGTGTCTGCCCGCGTCAGAACGCGGGGATGACGGTGCAGGAGGGGGGGTAAAACCTCTGAATCGCCTTGATTTTTCATAGGGTTTTGGTCCATAAATATCCTTAATTCCTGTCATTCTGAGGCGTAGCCGAAGAATCTCAAAGGTCCGCCCGGAAGAGATCCTTCGCCTTTGGCTCAGGATGACTAAATATAACAACATTTTACCATAGAAGACCGTCATGACGCACCCTGAAAAAGCCTCCGCTGCCCCCCTGTCCACCGATCCGCGGGAGGCGCGGGAGCAAAAGCTCAAGATGCTGGAAGATCGCGGCATTCCGGCCTATCCGCATGTCTTCCCGCGCAGCCACAAGGCGGGCGAATTACAGGACAAATACGCGGCGCTGGAAAACGGGTCCGAAACCAACGATGAAGTGGCGGTTGCCGGGCGCATCATGTCGATTCGCAACAACGGCATGTTTTTGGACCTGAACGACCCGTCTGGCAAAATCCAGGTTTTCTGTCACAAGGATTCTCTTTCGGAAGAAGAACTATCCAAGCTCGATCTGTTCGATATCGGCGATATTATCGGCGCCTATGGCACCATCCGCCGCACCCCGCGCGGGGAATTGTCTGTGCGCGCCACCAAAATCGAAATGCTGACGAAATCCATGTTGCCTCTGCCGGAAAAATATCACGGCCTCACGGATGTCGAGGCGCGGTACCGTCAACGTTATCTCGACCTTATTATGAACGAAGAAAGCCGCAATACATTGCGCGCCCGTTCCAAAATTGTCCAGATGATCCGCAATTACATGAACGATGTGATCGGCGCGATCGAGGTTGAAACGCCTATCTTTCACGCCATCATGGGCGGCGCATCGGCGAAACCGTTCATAACACATCACAACGCACTGGATGCCGACTTCTATCTGCGTATCGCGACAGAGTTGCCATTAAAGCGTCTGATCGTCGGCGGCCTTGCGGATTCGGTCTATGAAATAGGCCGCATCTTCCGCAATGAAGGTATTTCCATCA
>CBFGQF010000147.1:0-4696 GCA_965650865.1 uncultured Alphaproteobacteria bacterium
GGGCTTAAAACCCTGCACGTCATTATCGATGTGGCGCACGAACCTCTTTACCGCGATGCGGTGGCAGGGCTCGACCTGCCTCCACCCGTGATTGGCGGCGCAACGCGCAAACAAAGCGTCGCGAACGGTCTAGCGGCCTTTTCCCCGGCGGAGAGCGAGGATTTGTTATTGATCCACGATGCCGCCCGCCCTTTCGTCCGCGGTGAACAAATCGAATCGCTGTTGATGGCCATGCGAGAGGCAAAAGCAGCAACGCTTGCGGCGCCCGTGGCCGACACACTCGTCGATATGGATTACAACCGCCTCGACCGAGATGCGCTTCGGATTGTCCAAACACCCCAGGCCTTCCGAATTACAGATTTAAAAGCCGCACATGACCAGTTTAAAAATGATGAAACGTTTACAGACGATGCGGGCCTGATGGCACAAGCGGGGTACGCCGTCACGTTGGTCGAAGGCAGCCATGAAAATTTCAAAGTCACATCGGCGGGGGATATGCGTATGGCCGAAATTTTATTGAATCAAAAAATGGAAACACGCACGGGCATGGGCTATGACGTCCATGCGTTCGAACCCTCACCGAACGGCATGATCCGCCTTGGCGGCATCGACATTCCGCACACGGAAAAAATGAAGGGCCATTCGGATGCCGATGTCATTTTGCACGCGGTGACAGATGCCCTGCTCGGCGCGATCGGCGAAGGTGATATCGGACAATTGTTCCCGCCATCCGACATGCAATGGAAAAACGCGGACAGTGAGATTTTTGTCAAGGAAGCCCTCTCCCGCGTCCGCGCCCGCGGCGGTATCATCAAACATATCGATATCGTCGTGATAGCGGAGGCCCCGAAAATCGGTCCGCATCGCAACGCGATGACTGAACGGATCGCCGCCATGCTGGGATTATCAAAGGACCGGGTGGGGTTAAAGGCGACGACATCGGAACAACTCGGCTTTACAGGCCGGCGCGAAGGTATTGTCGCGCAGGCGATTGCAACCGTTCAATTGCCTGAAATGTCATCCTGAGCGGAGGGTAAAACCCGTAGTCGAAGGATCTCATAGGATTCTTCGCTACGCTCAGAATGACAAAAGACTAAAAACGTGAAAGATTATTCGAATGAAACTAACCCTACCGCCGCCCGAAGAAATTGCGAAACTGGATTTCAAAAATCCGGCATTGTGGATTGCGACATGGTTCGGCTGCGGCCTGATGCGTCCCGCCCCGGGCACATGGGGCACACTCGGCGCGCTTCCTATCGGCATGATATTAATGGTGATCGGCGGCCATGTTGGACTTTTAATCGGCCTTGTCCTTGTCATTCCGCTCGGCCTTTGGGCCGCGAAGAAATTCCAGCAAATGACAGGCACGCACGATTCCGGCATGATTGTCATTGATGAAGTCGCAGGTATGTGGATCGCCCTGCTCGCCGTCGTGGGACAGCATAACTTATATCTCCTCGCGGCCTTCGCGCTCTTTCGTTTCTTTGATATCCTAAAGCCCTTCCCCGTCGGCTGGCTGGACCGGAACCTTCCCGGTGCCGCCGGCGTTATGGCCGATGATATAATGGCGGGCATTTATGCCGCCGCTGTGATGATGGGGGCCCAATATGCACTCGCTGGTTGAAGAACTCTCCTTGCTGCTCATGGATAAAAACATGCGTCTTGTGACGGCGGAATCCTGCACGGGCGGCATGATCGCGGCGGCGGTGACGGACCGCTCCGGTTCCTCTGCCATTTTCGAACGCGGCTTTGTTACCTATTCCAACGAAGCGAAAATAGAAGAACTGGGCGTAAATTCCGCCACCATCGAAACATATGGCGCGGTCAGCGAACAAACCGCTCGCGAAATGGCCTTCGGCGCGCTTAAAAATTCACATGCCGATATTGCGGTGGCGGTGACGGGCATTGCGGGGCCGAATGGCGGCACACCGGAAAAACCTGTTGGCCTGGTGTATATCGCCGTGGCCTTGCAGAATCGCGATCCGGTCGTTACCAGGAACAATTTTGACGGTGACAGGGTGAGCATCCGACAGGCGACCTGTGAAAAAGCGCTCGAACTTTTAATCGATACAATCGGCAATGCCCCATGATCAATAAAACCATCTTTGTCTCTTCGTCCGACACCAATTACTTTCCCATGCTTGTCGAATGGGTCCATTCGGTGCGCCGTTTCCGTGAAAGCGAAGGCATCGATATCGGTATTCTCAATGCCGGCTTGACCGACGCGAATGTGCAAACGCTGCGGGCCATGGGCTGCAACGTCATAGATGCGCAATGGCCGTGCGATCTGCCTGCCAGCAAGATCAAGGGCAAGGACTATCTCAAATCCTGCATTTGTCGCCCCTTCCTGCCCGATTATTTTCCGGGTTATGAAACCATTGTGTGGATGGATGCGGACACATGGATTCAGCGATGGGAACCGGTGCAAATGTTCATCGACGCGGCCCAGTCCGGCAAGATGGCGCTGACGTCACAGGTTGACCGGGCCTATCCACGACAGATCCGCCTGAAATGGCTCGGCCCCCTGCCTATCAAGTTGCGCGGATTTTATTTCAGCAACGCAAAGGAGGCCTTCGGCATTCAAAAAGCCAAGGAATTATATCCTTATAACGTTCTGCTTGCCGGCATGTTCGCCATGCGCGCCGACGCGCCGCACTGGAAACGCTGGCAGGAAATTTTGCTGTCTGCGCTGAAAAAAGGAAAGATTTTCACCGCCGAGCAACTCTCGCTCGGCATCCTCGGCCATCTGGAAAAATACCCCATGGATATCCTGCCCGCATGGACACATTGGCTCTGCCAGTTCAAACCGCTTTGGGATGAGGAAAAGCAAGCGTTTGTGGAGCCCTTCACGCCGCACAACGAAATCGGCGTCCTGCATATGTCCGGCTGGGATGAAATGCGTCTCAATCGCGCCATCACAACGGATTTTGAAACCACAGGCGGCGGCAGCGTGCAAAAATCCTACCGCTATCCGCATTACAGCGGGGAAAGCGTTTAGCGGGAACCGTACAGTTCCTGCGCCCTCGCCTCGAACGCGCCCACCATGCGCTTTACCACTTCGTTGAAGAACATGTTGGCGAGCGCCTGAAGCGCGCCGTTGGTGAATTCGAATTCCACGGAAAAATCGATCAGGCATGTATTGTCCGGCTGGCGAATGAACTGCCAACGATTGCGCAGGTTTTTCAAGGGGCCTTTCAGATATTCAATCGTGATTTCGTTCGGCGCGTCCAACATGACTTTTGATGAAAAACGCTCGCGGAACACCTTATATCCCACCACCAGATCGGCATAAAAAACGTCCTCGCTTTCGCGCTTGTTAATGCGGGACGCGATACACCACGGCACAAATTCCTTGTAAGAGCCGACATCCGCGACAAGCGCGAACATCTGTTCCGGCGTATATGGCAGCAGCTTCTGTTCTAAATGTTTAAGCATCAGGCCCGTCTACTCGGCGGCAAGCTTGGTGAGCTTTTCCTGACGCGCCTTGCGCAGGCGTTCGAAATCCTCGCCCGCGTGATAGCTGGAACGGGTCAATGGTGTGGCCGACACCATCAGGAATCCCTTGGCACGCGCCATCTTCTCCAAACCTTCAAACTCTTCCGGCGTCCAGAAATGCATGACCGGCGCATGTTTCGGGCTGGGCTGCAAATACTGACCAATCGTAATGAAATCGATATCGGCGGCGCGCATATCATCCATCACCTGCGCAATCTCTTCCTTCGTCTCGCCAAGCCCGACCATCAGGCCGGATTTGGTAAAGATCGACGGATCGACTTCCTTGACGCGCTCCAGCAAACGGAGCGATCTGAAATACCGCGCCCCCGGACGAATGGTCGGGTACAAACGCGGCACGGTTTCAAGGTTATGGTTGAACACATCGGGACGGGCGCGAATGACGGCATCGATATCGGGAATATTCCCGCGGAAATCGCCGGGCAGAATTTCAATCGTCGTGTCCGGCGCCTTGAAACGTATGGCACCGATTGTTTTCACGAAATGGTCGGCGCCGGAATCTTCCAGATCATCACGGTCCACGGATGTCACGACAACGTGCTTGAGCCCCATCTGCTCGACGGCGACACCAACGCGCAAAGGCTCGTACTTGTCCAGCTCGTTCGGCTTGCCGGTCGCGACGTTACAGAACGAACAGGCGCGCGTACACACCTCGCCCATAATCATGAAGGTCGCGTGTTGTTTTTCCCAGCACTCGCCAATGTTCGGGCATCCCGCCTCTTCGCACACGGTGGTGAGCTTGAGGCCCTTCACGGTCGCCAGCGTTTCCGAATAGACCTTACCCTGCGGCGCCTTCACACGAATCCAGTCCGGTTTCTTCCCCATCGGGCGATCCGGATTCTTCTGCTTCTCAGGGTGCCGCTTTTTGCGGTCTAGGAGGTCTGGGTTATAGGTCATGTTTAACTTCCATAGTTAGATATCTACATCTAACCAAACACCAAAGTGTGGTTTATCTTTTATTCCACCTAGTATATCCAAAACCACAGCGGAAACGCCTTTATTTTCTATAAGCCTATCAAAAATAAGCTCCGAGTCTTCATCATATTCTGGTAAATATCCAATTTGTCCGAATTTGCACCAAACCGCCACACATTTCCCGCTTTCAGAGTGTGGGTTATTTGGTTCGGGGATAAGATTAATATTATCCCCTATTCGCAGCTTCTGAATAACCTGTTGCCTGCTT
>CBFGQF010000148.1:0-4688 GCA_965650865.1 uncultured Alphaproteobacteria bacterium
CGAAGTCTGTTGTCGCATCAAAGTCGCCATTGGAAAAGATTTGCTCCAGCTCTTCCCCAGCCGCATGTTTGATTGGTGATTTTTTCTGTTGCAGGGTTTTGACCCGCGCCTCGTCAACATCAAAACCGACAACCTTCATGCCGTTTTTGACCAGAGCGGCGGCAAGGGGAATGCCGACATAGCCAAGGCCGATGATTCCGACGCTCGCTTGTGCGTTCAGGAACTTGGCCTCCAACGCATCGACGTCAAAGGACGTTTCATGGTCGCCTGTCGGGGCGGTTTTTCGGGCGGTTGCGGATTTCATGCCTTTTGCTCTAACTCTTGGTTTTTGGCCGTTTTAACTGGGCGGAGTGTTGCAAATCCACCCCAAAAACTCAATAAAGTATTTATTTACATAATATTATGCGAACTATAATGTCGCACACAACCTCATCCCGTCAAATGCGGGGATATAGCCGTCCGGCAATTCTTTCATCAATGTCTGGTAATCCATGGTTGGCGGCATGTGGGTCAATATGACCTGCGCCGCCCCTATTCGTTCATTCATGGCGATGATTTCGGCGATAGAAGCATGGACCGGGTTGGTTTTGGAATGATATCCCGCGCCATCGACGATCCATGTATCGACCCCTTGCAATGCGTCATAGGCCGCATCGTCCAGATGTTTGACGTCGGTCGAATAACCGATATTGCCGATGCGCAGGCCGACTGATGCGATTGTCCCATGATCTTGTTCAAACGGCGTGAAAGTGATGTCACCAATCGTTACCGCCGCGCCCATGGTTAAGGGTGCAGGATCGCACACTGCCGGATAAAATCCGTTTTCTGAATCCTTGAACATGTAATCAAAGCGGGTAAAAAGAGCCTGCAAGGTTTCATCATTCGCGTACATCGGAAAACGCCGCATATCATGGCGCCTTTGCAGGGTGCGTAGCTCATCTATACCGCTCGTATGGTCAGAATGTTCATGCGTAATAAGAATTGCATCGGGGCAGCCGAGCCCTTCCCTGTTCATCTGCTCACGAAAATCCGGTCCCGTATCGACGATGACAAGGGTGCTTTGTGTTTTGAGGGCGATTGAGGGACGGGTGCGGCGGTTGCGCGGTTCGTTCGGGTCGCAGGCCCCCCACCAGTTGCCGATGGCGGGAACGCCGGCGGAAGAGCCGCAGCCAAGGATGATCAGTTCGCCGTCCATGTCGTTCTCGCTTTATCAAACAGGGTAAAAAAATTGTCCGTTGTGGCCTTTGCGAAGCGTTCTTCATCCAAATTAAGAAGATCGCTTAAAAAGCTGCCGGTATAGCTGACAAAAGCGGGCTCGTTGGTCCTCCCCCGGTGGGGTTCGGGGGCCAGAAAGGGGGCGTCAGTTTCAACCAGTATGCGGTCCAATGGAACAGACTTCGCAATTTCCTGTAACTCTTTGGATTTCTTAAAAGTTATGATGCCGGAGAAAGAGATGAAAAACCCCTCTTCCAGTGCTTTTTCGGCCAGAAGGGGGCCAGATGAAAAACAGTGCATCACCCCGCGCAATTTTTTATCAGGATTTTCGCTGCGGATGACGCGGATAATGTCTTCATCCGCATCCCGCGCATGGACAACCAGCGGCAGGTCGGTGGCGATACAGGCGCGGATATGTTTGCGAAAAGATGCTTCCTGATCGGCGCGCGGCGAATTGTCGTAATAATAGTCAAGACCGCTCTCTCCGATGCCGACGATTTTGTCGTCCGATTTTGCGATTGCAATCAATTGTTCCAGTGTGACCGCCTTCTCGGCCTCCACGCCTGCGTCGTGCGGATGGGTGCCAACGGTGCACCAGACATTGTCGAATTGCTTTACCGTGGACAGGATGGTCGGAAACTCTTCGATAATCTGGCAATTTATATTGACCATGCCGGAAACGCCTGCCGCCTTTGCCCGCGCGACAATCGCGTCAGGCGTGTCGCCTTCCGCGTTGCGGTCGTGGTTCAAATGGCAGTGGGAGTCGATCCACATGGCGACTATGCCACCTTTTCTTCTTTGGGTTCTATCCGCGGAAACACCCCTTCCGGTGCCGGTAGTGCTGTGCCGGGCTTTAATGCGTACGCAGAAGAAATATGGGCGTAGCTGCGTTGCTCTTCGGGTACGGAAACCTGATCAAGCATTTTAGTGGAAGATTTTGGAACAACGGCCTGAATGGACAGCGCAAGACAACGAATGGTTTCTACTAGAACATATAAAACCGTTTCCATGCGCGGAAAATCTGTTTTCTTTAAAGTCCATGGGGCCTGTACGTCAATATAGGCATTGGCGTTATAAACGGTACGCCAGATGTTTTCGAGGCCGCGGTGGAATTGGAACTTGTCGAAGTCTTTGCGCAGCGTGTCCGCAAGTGCATAGGCTTCATCAAGAAGCGCTTTATCTTCCGCCGTGAATTCGCCGTGGGTTGGCACCTTGCCTTCACAATTCTTGGCGATTTGTGACAGCGTGCGCTGTGCAAGGTTGCCAAGTCCGTTGGAAAGGTCTGCATTAATGCGGGCCACGGCATGTTCATGGCTGAAATTGCCATCCTGACCATGCGGCACTTCGCGTGTCATGATATAGCGCGTCTGGTCAACGCCGTAGGCATTGATCAAATCCTGAGGCGCGATGACATTGCCAACGGATTTCGACATTTTTTCGCCATTCACATTTATAAAACCGTGCGCGAAGACAGCCTTTTGAATAGGAAGATTGGCGGACATTAGGAACGCGGGCCAGTAAATACAGTGGAAACGGATGATATCTTTTCCGATCACGTGGAAATCCGCAGGCCAGAATTTGGCGAATTCACCATCGGTTTTGGGATATCCTACACCTGTGATGTAATTGGTCAGCGCATCGAGCCAGACATACATGACATGTTTTTCATCGTTGGGAACAGGTACGCCCCAGCTAAAGGTTGTGCGTGAAATCGAAAGATCCTGGAGGCCGCCTTTTACGAAGGAGATGATCTCATTGCGGCGTGTTTCCGGCTGTATAAAGTCAGGGTGGTCTTCGTAGTATTTTAATAGCTTGTCTGTATAGGCCGACAGGCGGAAGAAATAGCTGGACTCTTCCGACCACTCAACCGGCGCGCCAGTGGGCGCCAGCTTGGTTCCGTTTGGCCCTTCTTGTAATTCGTTCTCACCAAAGAAGGCTTCGTCACGAACGGAATACCATCCGCCGTAATTATCGAGGAAGATATCATCAGGATTGTTTTGTTTGATGGCGTTCCAGATCGCTTTGCTGGCTTCGTAATGGCGGGGTTCTGTCGTGCGGATGAAGTCATCATACGAACTGTCCAGCGTATCATCGAGCGCGCGGAATTCAGCGGCGATCTTGTCGCAGAGCGCGATCGGTGTCATTCCCAGTTTTTCAGATGTCTTGGCAACCTTTTGCCCATGTTCATCCATACCGGTCAAAAATTTTACATCGAACCCATCAAGGCGTTTGTGACGCGCCATGACGTCCGTCAAAATCTGTTCGTACGCATGGCCCAAATGCGGGGAGCCGTTCGCGTACGCGATTGCCGTTGTGATGTAGAAATTTTTATTGCTCATAAACCTGTGCCTTTGCGGAAGTAACTACCCCAGCAAGGCAAAAGCTCCGAGGACGCCCTGGCGTTTATCGAGATTGCTGTTTTCCACTGCCGAGAAATGACCCTTCAATTTCTCACAAATATCGATCCATTGTTCAAGAGAATAATGGTTTTGCAGTGGTTTAAGGCTGTTTGCAGACAGGATTTCAGGCAGTTTTGCGGAATTAGACGCCTTGGCACGCAGGAAACTTTCGCAAACCCATAGGAATATATCCGCAAACATCCGGTAGGCATCGTCGCTCGCCCCGAACCGGCCCAGTTCTTCGGCTTTGCGATGGATCAACGGCCATTCCCATTTCGGAAAGGTGCCAAGGAGCAGCGTAATGGAAGAGAGCGTTTCCGCCCCGCCATCAAGATGGAATGAAAGGGCCTGCCCCGCGCTGCCATCCGAAAGGTCGGCGAGCAGGGAGAGTTCGCTTTGCCGCATATGTGGTTCGGCCCGTTTCAGAACGGCTTCGACACCCTCACGGTTCATCGGCTGGAAATGCAGAGTGCGGCAACGCGAACGAATGGTCGGGATCATCGCGCCGAGGCGATGGCAGACCAGAATGAGCAGCGATTTTTTTGGCGGCTCTTCCAGAATTTTCAGGATGGCGTTTTGCGCGTTGCGGTTCATGGTTTCCGCGTCGTCGACAATCACGACGCGCCATCCGCCATCCGATGACGTCATGCGCAGGAATGGCGCGATCTTGCGAACGGTATCAACATCGACGGATGATTTTGCCGCGCCTTTCTTTTCATCGATCGGGCGTTCGATGGTGAGCAGGTCAGGATGGCCAGCGCTTGCGACCTTCCGGGCAACAGGATCGTCGTCCGCGACTTTAAAGCTTGTTGCCGGTGGTGGTGCATCACCAAACAGGCCGCCAGCATCATCGCCTCCCTGTTTCAAAAGGAACCGCGCAAGGTTGAAAGCAAACGTGGATTTACCGATTCCTTTTTGCCCCGCAAAGATCATGGCATGTGGCAGGTTGCCCTGATTGAACATCGACAGAATTTCCTGTTCAATTGAGGTATGGCCAATCAAATCCTGATTATCGCGAGGAGGTTTTAGCGCAGAAGGCGCATCTTCGGATGATTTGAACATGCCGACATCGGC
>CBFGQF010000149.1:0-4643 GCA_965650865.1 uncultured Alphaproteobacteria bacterium
TTATTGAGGGGCGGGCGGAGTTAAGGAGGCGGGCGCGGCGGGATTTTGTTCAAACCAATCGATAGTATCCTGTCCAACCGCAATTACATTATTTGGCAACAGGCGAACAGGGATGGGGGCGTAATGAGCCTGACTTGCCAGATTTTGTACTCTATCGATATCGAATGTTTGATTTTTTTCTAAGTCGTTAAAGTTATAAATAATATATTCGGTCAAACTCAATTCTGACATTTTCAATGGGTAATCTTGCAACTCCTTCCATGTATCGCCTGAAACATAGATAGGATATTCACAACCGGGTAAATCACCGTACGGTGGGAAAGTTAGGGAGGTCACTTTTGTAAATTGGTTGATCAAAGCCATAGGATTTTTTATAATTTTCCATATACTATTGTCAATAAAAGATAGATTTACCTGCCTATTCCGCCGCGATTTTATAGGTTTTCTTCGCCAGAACGGGTTTGAGATATTGCCCCGTGTAGCTTTCCTTGACCTTTGTAATCTCTTCCGGCGTGCCTTGCGCGACAATCGTGCCGCCCTTGTGTCCGCCTTCGGGGCCGATATCGATGATGTGGTCGGCGGTTTTGATGACTTCCAGATTGTGTTCAATCACGACAACCGTATTGCCTTGGTCGACCAGCGTATGAAGAACCTCCATCAATTTTCTTACGTCTTCGAAGTGAAGGCCGGTTGTGGGTTCATCAAGGATATAGAGCGTTTTGCCGGTCGAGCGTTTGGAGAGTTCTTTGGATAGTTTGACGCGCTGGGCTTCACCGCCGGATAGTGTCGTCGCGGGCTGACCCACCTTGATATAACCAAGGCCGACTTCGCAGAGCGTTTCCATCGTGCGGCGGATCGTTGGTACGGCCTTGAAAAATTCGGCGGCGTCTTCAATCGTCATATCGAGGATATCGGCGATGGATTTGTCCTTGAATTTCACCTCGAGCGTTTCGCGGTTATAGCGCGCGCCTTTGCACGCCTCACACGTCACGTAAACATCGGGCAGGAAGTGCATTTCGATTTTGATGACACCATCACCTTCACAGGTTTCACAGCGTCCGCCCTTCACGTTGAAGGAGAACCGCCCGGGGCCGTAACCGCGGGCTTTTGCCTCCGGCAATCCGGCGAACCAGTCACGAATAGGCGTGAAGGCGCCCGTATAGGTCGCGGGGTTCGAGCGCGGTGTGCGGCCAATCGGCGACTGGTCGATATCAATGACTTTATCGAGATATTCCAATCCTTCGAGCTTTTTATAGGGAAGCGGATGTTCGCGGCTTCCCATCAATTCGCGGCTGACGGCGCGATAGAGCGTGTCGATGGTAAAGGTGGATTTGCCGGAACCCGACACGCCGGTGATACAGGTGAACGTGCCAAGCGGAATGTCCGCCGAGATGTTTTTCAAATTGTTCCCCGTAGCGCCGGAGAGTTTCAAGGATTCGCCCTTCTTACCCTTGCGTCGTTTTTCAGGGACAGGTACTTCCAGTTCGCCTGTCATATATTTTGCGGTCAGGGATTTCTTGTTTTTGAAAACATCCTTTGGTGCGCCTTCGGCGATGATCTGCCCGCCATGAACGCCTGCACCGGGACCGATATCGATTAAATAGTCCGCCGTGCGGATCGCGTCTTCATCATGTTCGACAACAAGAACCGTGTTGCCGATATCGCGGAGATGGCGCAGCGTTTCGAGCAGGCGATTGTTGTCACGCTGGTGCAGGCCGATCGACGGTTCATCGAGAACATAAAGTACGCCTGTGAGGCCAGACCCGATTTGGGACGCCAAGCGGATACGTTGGGATTCCCCGCCTGACAATGTCGCGGAGGATCGGGAGAGCGAGAGATATTCAAGGCCGACATTCATCAGGAAATTCAGGCGGTCATTGATTTCCTTCAAAATGCGGTGCGCAATTTCCATCTGCTGTTTTTTCAAGTGTTTTTCAAGAGAGCCGAACCACGCATGTGCTTCTTCAATGCTCATCTCGGATGCTTCGCCGATATGTTTTTTGTGGATCTTGACGGCGAGGGCTTCGGGTTTCAGGCGATATCCATTGCATTCTTCGCATGGGGCGCTCGATTGATATTGCGCGATATCGTCGCGGGCCGACTGGCTTTCCGTTTCGACCAAACGGCGCTCCAGATTGGGGATCACGCCTTCGAACGGTTTCGTTGTCTTGTAGGAACGGTTGCCGTCATCATAGGTAAATGTCACATCGTCTTCGGTGCCATAGAGAATGGCCTGGCGCACATCGGGGGCCAGCTTGTTCCACGGCGTGTTCATCTTGCCGCCCATGGCCTTCACAACCGCCTCAAGCGTTTGCATGTAATAGCGCGAGAAATTTTTCGACCATGCGACAACGGCGCCGTCATCAACCGACAATGTTTTATCCGGCACCACAAGATCTTCATCGATACTCATGAGCGAGCCGAGACCATCGCAGGATGGGCAGGCACCGTGCGGCGAGTTAAACGAGAACAGGCGCGGTTCGATTTCGGCAATCGTAAAGCCGGAAACAGGACACGCGAATTTTTCGCTGAACAAAGTCTGTTCGCCCGTGTCGGCGTTTTCGGCGATGAGCAATCCATCGGCAAGGCGAAGACCAGTTTCAACGGAGTCGGCCAAACGGTTGCCGAGGTCGTCGCGCACGACGATGCGGTCGATCACAACCTCAATATCGTGTTTGTATTTTTTATCGAGCGTCGGCACTTCATCGATTTCATAGAGGGTGCCGTCAACCTTTACGCGTTGGAACCCCTTGGCGCGAAGTTCCTTGAATTCTTTTTTATATTCGCCTTTGCGGCCACGCGCTATGGGGGCGAGCAGATAAAGTTTTGTGCCATCGCCCATCGCCATGATGCGGTCGACGATCTGGCTGGCGGATTGTGATTCAATCGGCAGGCCCGTCGCGGGGGAGTAGGGCACGCCGACACGCGCCCACAAAAGGCGCATATAGTCGTTGATCTCCGTCACCGTGCCCACTGTCGAGCGCGGGTTTTTCGATGTCGTTTTTTGTTCGATGGAAATGGCGGGCGATAACCCTTCGATGGAATCGACATCCGGTTTTTGCATCATTTCCAGAAACTGGCGGGCGTAGGCCGAGAGGGATTCCACGTAGCGGCGTTGCCCTTCCGCATAAATCGTGTCGAAGGCGAGGGAGGATTTGCCCGAGCCGGACAGGCCCGTCACGACCACCAGTTTGTCGCGGGGAATATCGACATTGATATTTTTCAGGTTGTGTTCCCGCGCGCCACGGACGGAGATGGTTTTCAGCATGAATGTTCTTACTTTGTTCCTATCAGGCAATCGTTATATAACGTGTTGATATGGTAGTGCAATGCCAAAATTCAATCTAATAAGGGGGTTGATTATCAGCCAAGCGGTATAGATTGCTTGGCGTAACTTTGACCCTTTAGGAGACATCAACTATGGCCCAATACAAACTTTATTATTCCCCCGGCGCTTGTTCGCTTGCCGCGCACGTTGTTCTAAACGAGATTGGCGCGGATTTTGAGGCGATCAAGACGCCGACATCGGACGGTTCCACCCGCAGCCCTGAATTCCTGAAGATCAACCCGTTCGGCGGTATTCCTGTCCTGCAAGCCGGTGACAAGGCCATCAACGAAGGTGGTGCGATCATCGCCTATCTCTGCGATGAACATAATTCGCCGTTGTTGCCGAAATCCGGGTGGGAACGTGCCGAGGCGCTCCGCTGGCTGGCATTTGCCAATGCGACGCTGCACCCTGCCTATGGCCGCACATTCTGGATCAACAAAAACCTGCCCGAAGACCAGCGCGAAGGCGCCCTGAAATCCGCCCGCGCGCAAATCCAGCAGCTTTGGGATACGATCGAGGCGCAACTGGAAAAGCAAGGGACGTCCTATCTTGCCGGTAACCAGATTACGGCCGGTGATATCCTTCTGACCGTCATCGCCAACTGGAGCCCGCAGAATTACAAATTTGGCCCTAAAACCAGTGCCTTATTGCAATCGGTTAAAGCGCGCCCGGCTTTCCAAAAGGCCCTTGCCGCCGAAGACGTCGAATATAAAGCGGCGGCTTAAGAATATAATATTTATTTTAAACCCAGCCATATAAATGGCTGGGTTTTTTCTTGACATAATTTCATCGTGTGGGTATTGGATGCTTATACTTTTTAAGGAATTTTATATGTTTGAGAAAATAAAAAAAGCTTGGTCGGCTTGGCAAGAATTGGGCGAAAAGTTTTATCGTGCTATAATGGGTGATACGATTACTGATATGCTATATGGCAAAAGCTCCAGCGTACAGAAATCGTTATCAGATAATAAACCAGATACTAGAAATGATGATGATTATACCAAAGTCTTACCATCTAACATGCTTCTAGAATTTAATGCAAAAGCCCGTAGTGCGGCGATGGATGCGCGAGATTTAACAGTTGAGCGTATCCTTATATCAAAAGCGCTTGCAGCGGCAAAGATTCATTTTTTTAGTCCGTCTAATATGAATTCTATTGTGTCTCAGTTAACGGCTAAGACCACTGATGGCCACTATGAGAAAAATAAAATAGATCTTTCCGTCGGAATTTACGGCTCTTGGCAGCGTGAAGCTAAGCATGAAAGAAAGTATAGTGGTGCGGGTAGCTACATTAGAAATGGCAATACTGTTTTTG
>CBFGQF010000150.1:0-4638 GCA_965650865.1 uncultured Alphaproteobacteria bacterium
TCGGTCTGCTTACGTCTTAAACTTCGAACCTTATCGACAATCCTCATGGGCCCTCACCTAAATCCTCTCCCTAAAGGGAGAGGACTTTTACGCCGCCGCCCCCGTAATATCGGCATAACCGGATTTTTCAAGTTCGAGCGCAAGCTCCGGCCCCCCCGTTTTCACAATCTTGCCACCCGCCAGAACATGAACGACATCCGGTTTGATGTAATCGAGCAGACGTTGATAGTGCGTGATGACGAGGAAAGAGCGCTTTCCATCGCGCATGGCGTTTACACCATCGGCAACGATTTTAAGGGCGTCGATATCAAGGCCGGAATCCGTTTCATCGAGGATCGCGATTTGCGGTTCCAGCATCGCCATCTGCAACACTTCATTGCGTTTCTTTTCGCCGCCGGAAAAACCGGCATTGACGGCGCGCTTCATCATATCTTCGGAAATGCCAAGTTCCTTGCATTTGCTCTTCATCAGTTTGAGGAAGCCAATCGCGTCCAGTTCCTCCTGCCCACGCGCGGCGCGTATAGAGTTCAGCGCCGTTTTCAGGAATGTCGTCATCTGGACACCCGGAATTTCCACGGGGTATTGAAACGCGAGGAACACGCCTTTCGCGGCGCGTTCTTCCGGCGCCATGTCGATCAGGCTTTCACCATTTAGCGTGATATCGCCTTCGGTGACATCATACCCTTCACGGCCGGCAAGAACATAAGACAGCGTGGATTTTCCGGAGCCGTTGGGGCCCATGATGGCATGTACTTTCCCTGGCTCAATCTCCAAATCGATACCTTTCAGGATTTCCTTGTCTTCGATGGATGCTTTCAGATTGCTTACTTTAATCATGCTGCTTTCAACTCTTTTGCAATGTTATAGGTCTCTTCCGCCAGTTTAAGGCGCGTGGCTTCGTCGCTCGCATTGGGCAATGTGCCGAATTCTTCATAGGCGAACATGCCGCCATAGGCCGTCATCAGGAAATCACACCCAAACGCCTGATCCTTGTTCAGGCGGTCTTTGCACGCCTCGAAAAAATCTGCCCAGACGCAATCATTGCGCGCGTGTAGCGTATACAAACGGTCAATATTCTCGATCAATTTCGTATAGCTTGCAGTCATGATCCTGCTCCTTCCGTCATAAATAAAACACCCGATAACTGCATCAATCCGTCTATCAGGACGGCGGGCAGGATAATCCAGTTCAACCCGAAAAGCAGGACGGGCATAAGCCCACGGGCAAAGAGGAGCGTAATCAGCAAGGCCGATGTCGCAGATAAAAGCGCCCAGCCAAAAAGACTGAAAACCTCCAGCACTTTCGTATCGTTTGTCGTGCCTTCGATATCCGGCCAAAAATTGGCGAGCAGGAACATCGCAATCGCAATGCCGAAATAATATCCGGCCGCGATAAACCCTTTGCGGTTCTGTTTCGCCATCAAATCTTCATTGGCCGGATTTGTATAGGCCATCGTTTTCTTTTCAGCGCGCGTTTGTTCGTAACGTTCTCTGGCCATTATCCTACACTGCCTTCCAGCGAAATGCTGACCAGCTTTTGCGCTTCCACTGCAAATTCCATCGGCAATTGTTGAAGCACATCGCGCACAAACCCATTGACGATGAGCGCTAGCGCCTCTTCCTCGCCTATTCCACGGCTCTGGCAATAAAATACCTGATCGTCGGAAATCTTGCTTGTGGTGGCTTCGTGCTCGAGCTGCGCTGATTTGTTCTTGCTTTCGATATAGGGCACGGTGTGCGCGCCGCATTGATCGCCGATTAATAAGGAATCACACTGCGTAAAGTTGCGCGCATTGTCCGCGCCGCCCATGATACGGACAAGTCCGCGATAGGTGGAATCAGACCGCCCCGCCGAAATGGTTTTGGCAATGATGCGGGACCGCGTATTCGCGCCGATGTGAATCATCTTCGTGCCGGTATCGGCCTGTTGACGGTTGTTCGTAATGGCCACCGAATAGAATTCACCTTGGGAATGATCACCCTTTAAAATACAGGATGGATATTTCCATGTAATGGCAGACCCTGTTTCCACCTGCGTCCATGAAATTTTCGAGCGTGCACCTTCACACAGGCCGCGCTTGGTCACGAAATTGTAAATCCCGCCTTTGCCCTCTTCATCGCCGGGATACCAGTTCTGAACAGTGGAATATTTAATCTCCGCATCTTCATGGGCAATCAGTTCAACCACGGCGGCGTGCATCTGGTTTTCATCGCGCATCGGCGCGGTGCAGCCTTCCAGGTAAGACACATACGCACCCTTGTCCGCGATAATCAAGGTACGTTCAAACTGCCCCGTATTGCGGGCATTCATGCGGAAATAGGTGGACAATTCCATTGGGCAGCGGACGCCCGGGGGGATATAGACGAACGATCCATCTGTAAACACAGCGGAATTCAAACAAGCATGTTTGTTGTCCGAAAACGGCACAATGGTACCGAGATATTTTTGTACAAGGTCCGGATGATCCTGCACCGCTTCGGAAATCGCGCAGAAGATTACACCAGCTTCGGCCAGTTTTTTGCGGAAGGTTGTGCCGACGGAAACGGAATCGAACACCGCATCGACGGCAACCGTTGGCGCGCCTTCAACCCCTAACAGCACCTCCTGCTCTTTCAAAGGAATACCAAGCTTCTTATATGTTTCAAGAATGCGCGGATCGACCTCATCAAGCGATTTGATTTTCTTGTCCGTCTTGGGCGCCGCGTAATAATACGCATCCTGATAATCATAAGCGGGAATGTCGAGTTTGGCCCAGGTCGGCTCCGGCATTGTTTGCCAGTGGCGATAGGCCTTCAGGCGCCAGTCGAGCAGCCATTCGGGCTCGTTCTTCTTCGCCGATATCAGGCGGATGATATCTTCGTTCAAGCCCTTCGGCGCGTATTCCATTTCGATATCCGTTTCAAAGCCGGCTTCGTATTTGCCAAGGCTTTTGACGGTTTCGATTGTTTCTTCTGTAATGCTGCTCATATCGCTGCTGCATCCTGTTGTTTGATCATTTGCGAGAGGGTGACACTTTCCAGTGCTTTTTTCATCGCATCGTTTACGGGGTTCCATTGGCCTTTGACCGGACAGTCGACGGAATGGCAACAGCATTCATCGCTGCCATCCACACAGGCGGTCAGGGCAACCGGCCCATCAAGGGCCGTGATGACGGCCGCCATCGTGATTGTATCCGGTGCAGAGGCCAGCCTGTATCCTCCGTTGGCTCCGCGCGTGGATATAATAACCCCGCCGCGCGCCAGCAACTTTAAAACCTTGGCCACTGTCGGCTCCGGCAGGCTGGTTTTTTCCGCCAAAAAAACGGCCGTGTGCAGATCGTCACGGCTTAGCGCCATCTGCGCCAGCACCACAACCGCATAATCCGTCAGTTTTGACAATTTTATCATTTATTTCAGCATCTTATAAAAGAGTACGTTTTGAGTACCATTTAAATGTCATGATTTGCCCCGCATTTCAAGAATATTAGCAGATTATATCGCCAAAACAGCCTGTGAATGGATGGTCGCAACCGCGTTTTTTGCAGGGCTGGAATGCTGTTACTAATGATAACCTGCTTTCATGACATATCGCCCCCTCGTCGCCATTTTCGGCACCACCCTGTTCCTGAGCGCCTTCCTGATTTTCTCCGTCCAGCCGATGACAGCAAAGCTGCTTTTACCCTATCTGGGCGGCAGCCCGTCAGTCTGGAACACAGCGATGGTGTTTTTTCAGGCCATGTTGCTGGCAGGATATGGTTATGCCCACCTGATCGCCCGCTATTTGCCGCTTTCAATCCAGATAGGAATTCATCTGGCCATACTGGGTGCTTGTGCTTTTTTCCTTCCTATCGCCCTGCCGCCTGATGTGGCCCCGCCGGTCGACGGACAGGCGCTGTGGCAACTCGGTCTGATGCTGACCATTATCGGCGGCCCTTTTTTCGTCCTGGCGGCGAGCGCGCCTTTGTTCCAGCACTGGTTTGCCTCTTCTGGCCATCCCGATGCCGAAAACCCTTACTTTCTGTACGCCGTCAGCAACGCCGGAAGCATGGCAGCCCTGCTCGGCTACCCCTTCCTGATCGAACCGTTCCTTAAATTATCCCATCAAAGTGGTTTGTGGCTTGGCCTTTACATTCTTCTGCTGGCCTGTGTGGCGGTTTGCGGCCTATTGGTTTTCCGCGGACGGAAACCCGCCCCCATCGGCGAGGCGGCGACGGGCATTCTCAAACCCACATGGAAAGACCGGGCCATATGGATTGGACTGGCGTTTATTCCATCGAGCCTTTTGCTCGGCGTGACCACGCATATAACAACCGATATCGCCACGGCCCCTTTTTTGTGGATCATCCCCCTGACCCTCTATCTCCTCACCTTCATCATCGCCTTTTCACGGCGTGAAGTGGTGAGCCTTCCTATGCTGCGCGATCTGGCGGGATATGGCTTGTGCCTAATCCTGCTTACATATGTCTACATCTCGTTCAGGTCGTCTCCGCTTTACTTTAGTCTTTTCCACCTCATAGGGTTTATGACATGCGCGCAGCTTTGCCATAGCCAGCTTGCCGCGCTTAAACCCCGTGCCGCCTATCTGACCGAATTTTTCCTGCTGATATCGCTGGGTGGCGTCATCGGCGGCATTTTCAATGCCTTGATTGCTCCACAAATT